>JAQBPH010000261.1:0-2869 GCA_028287625.1 Chloroflexota bacterium
ACGAGCGCAGTGCGGGTGCGCTCGCCGATGAGCCAGCTCTCGAGCTGAGCGCAGACGGCGTCATCATGCTCGGCTGATCAGCAGTCCTCGATGATGACGTCGCCCAGGTACATGCTCGTGCCGTCGATGGTCAGATTCATGTTGTAGGTGCCCGCGGGCATCGTGAACGTCACGGACCGTTCCGTGGGAGGGTCCCCGGGGTTGACCGCGTCACTGTTGGTGATGGACTGCTGATCTGTACTATCGAGCGAGTTCATCTCCATGGTGTCGTCGTAGGGTTCCGATGGTGCGCTCCCGGCATTGATCTCGGCCCACTTCGCTTGAAACGGCTGCCCGGCGCAGGGCGTAACCGGGTCGGTCACGAAGGTCACCTGGGGCGCAAGGACGATCTGCCAATCAGCTCCCTGATGGACAACGACTACGTCGAGTTCACCAAGGCCATGGAGACGATCGACACCATCCCATCGCCTGAGCCCGAGGCACCCAGGCTCGCTCCTGTGGGAGCGCGCTAGGAGAGAGGCGGGAAGCCGCCGGTGCGAGCGAGGCTCGTCGCTGCCGTGGTGGTGCTCGTGGCTGCATCCGCGCCGCTCCACGGTGCCACCACCGAGTCTGCCTCGACCCCACTCGCCGGTGGCCGTCCTGGTCTCCCCGGCCCGGCCAGTGTGCCGGCGGCCATCACCGTTGCCGACCTCAACGGCGACGGGAGGCCCGATCTCCTCGTTCCGAACTTCGCCTCGGACAGCGTGGCTGTCCTGCTCGGCAACGGGGACGGGACCTTCAGGCCGGGCAGCATCATCCGCGCCGGCCTCCAACCCGCCTCGGTGGCGGTGGGTGATCTCAACGGCGATGGCAGGCCCGACCTCGCGGTCGCCGACTTCGGCGCCGACAGCGTGTCGATCCTCGTCGGCGACGGCGACGGCACCTTCAGACCATTCGCAGATCACCGCGTCGGACGGGCGCCGACCGCCGTCGAGGTGGGCGACTTCAACGGCGACGGCAGGCTGGACCTGGCCGTGGCCAGCGGCGGCTCGAACAGCGTCTCGCTCCTGCTGGGCGATGGCACCGGCACCTTCCGGCCGGCAGCCACCTACGCCGTCGGCCGTGTGCCCTTCTGCCTGAGAGTGGCCGACCTCCGCGGCGACGGCCACCTCGGAGTGGTGACGAACAACCTTGCCTCGGACGACGTCTCCGTCCTGCTGGGCAACGGCGACGGGACGCTCAGGAGGGCTGTCAACTACGCGACCGGGCGCGCACCCTCGTGTATGGCGGTCGGCGATGTCGACGGTGACCGAAGCCCTGACCTGGTGGTGGCCAATGGAGGTTCGGACAGCGTCTCCGTCCTGCTGAGCCAGGGCGACGGCACCTTCAGGGCAGCCATCAACCTCCCCGCCGGGCACGTGCCCTTCACCCCCGCGCTGGGTGACTTCACCGGCAGGAGGAGGGCTGACCTCGTGGTGACGAATGGTGGGGACCACGATGTGTCCGTCCTTCGTGGCAACGGTGACGGCACCTTCACGCCCTCCGACAGATACCCGGTGGGGCCTGTGCCCTTCTATGTCGCCGTGGGAGATTTCAACGGTGACGGGAAGGTGGACCTGGCGGTGGCCGACGGTGGCTCCAGCAGCGTGTCCGTCCTGCTGGGGAATGGTGACGGCACCTTCCGTCCCGCCGTCACGTACGGCTTGGAGTGACCGGCTGCTGGCCCGCCTGCGCCCCGCTGCGGTGGCGCTCAGCCGCCTCCGCGAACACCCTGCTGATCTCGGCGGCTCGCTCCGCAGGCGTCTCGGCCTGGATGCCGGCGGCCTCCGGCTCACCGACGCCTGTCAGTGTCGCATGGACCTGGTCGGCCAGGGCGACGAAACTCTCGTAGTAGTGTGGAACCGACCCAGGGCTCGCAGGCGCGGTCGCGGCGGGCGGCGGGGCTGCCGCACCCGGAGTGACATAGTCGGAGAGGTCGGGCAGGTCGCTGCTCCTGGGCTCGGTGAGCGTGAGGACGCTGTGAAAGGGCGCGGCCCAGCCGTCGCGAGCCGTCAGGGGGGCCGCCTGAGGAGCGAACAGTGCTCGCAAGGTCGCAGGGACGCTCGCGTGGTCGTGGACCTGCGCATGGACGGTGTGCGCGGGAACGTAGGGAGAGATCACCACGGTCGGCACCCGGGGCCCGAGCATGGTGAAGTCGAAGGCCGCGGACCTGCGGTGCCACAGCGCGTGCAGCAGTCGGGCCGCCAGGTTCGGAGCGGCACCGGGATTGGGAACGTCGACTGGCGGAGGCACGTGGTCGTAGAAGCCGCCGTGCTCGTCGTACGTCACGAGGAGCAGGGACCGTTCGAACACCTCGGGGTTCCTGCGCAGGGCCTCGTAGACGGTGGCGATCAACCTGTCGCCTCGATCGAAATCGGATTCGGCGGCGACGTAGGTGTCGTACGCAGCATCCTCGACAACGTTGTTCTCGGGGTGCTGGTTGTTGCTGACGTCGGGCACGCCGACGATCGGGTCGTGGTCCAATGAGTGGACCGGCGGCCTGTGGTTCGGCTCGATGAAGGAGTACGCCGGCAGGTCACCGGCGGCCACGTGACGCGCGAATGCCGCAAAGGGGAACCAGTTGGCGTGCCGGTCAGCCGTATCCCAGAGACGAGGGAAGGCCCATACCTGCGGGGTGTCGTCGTGATAGATGCGCCAGGTCCTTCCGTTCTTCTCCAGCAACTCGAAGATGGTGGGGTTGGTGTAGGGGCGAAGCTCGATGTTCGTCTCCCCGTCCGATGTCGCGGCGTGCAGGAAGTTGCGGTTCGGCCAGGTCTCACCAGGTACCGAGCAGAACCACCTCGTGCACACGGCGAACTCGAGTGCGAGACGGCTGAGCACGGGCACCTGG
>JAQBPH010000263.1:0-9711 GCA_028287625.1 Chloroflexota bacterium
CGGTATGCAGGCGCCGCCTACTCCGCCGGGGTGGCATCGCCGAAGCGGCTGAGCATCGCCCTGGAGGGCCGCGCCGACACCGTGGTCACGGGGGTTGTGCGCCGGCCCGGCGGCGAGGTGAGCGCCCTGGTCCTCGGCGAGCAGCACCGCGGCCGGCTGGCCGACGCCGGCAGCGTCGCCGTCCACCTCCCCGCCTCGGTGGAGGGCTGGCTGCTGGAGCAGCTCGACGACCTCGCCTCGGTCACCCCGCCCTGCCGCTGCGCGGTGGTGCCCCCGGGACGGGTGTCCTGGCTGCAGGCCGAGCTGGTGGCGACCGTCCGCCACAGCGGCCGTCTCGCCGGCGGCCAGCTCAGCCGCCCCGAGCTGGTGGCGCTCCGCGACGACCGCGACCCCGCCTGGTGCGTGCGCCGCGCCCCGCTGCCGCCCCCGGCCGGCGAGGTGCTCGGCCGCGGCTTCCGCCCCACCGTGCTCCACACCCTCCCGTTCACCGACCGGTGACCCCCCGCACCGGCGCCCGGTAGACACGGTGCCCTCGGTCCCCCTCGACCCCGACCAGCAGGCCGCCGTCGACCACCGCGAGGGGGCCTGCCTGGTGCTCGCCGGGCCGGGGTCGGGGAAGACCCGGGTGATCGTCGAGCGCTTCCTCGAGCTCTGCGGCACCGAGGCCGGCGCCACCGGTCAGCTGGTGCTCACCTACACGGTCAAGGCCGCGGCGGAGATGCGCCAGCGCGCCGAGGCGCTCCACGGGCCGTTCGGCGACGAGGTCCCGCTGACCAACTTCCACGCCTTCGGCCGCCGGGTGCTGCGCCAGTGGGGATGGCGCTGCGGGGTGCCGGCCACCTTCCACATCGCCGACGCCGCCGAGCGCTGGCTGCACCTGGAGGCGGTGCTCGCGGAGATGCGGCCGCGCACCCTCTGGAACCCGCTGCGCCCCCACGACCTGGTCGGCCCGCTGCTCCACCTCATCGAGACCGCCAAGCAGGAGCTGATCACCCCCGACGAGTACGCCGCCTGGGCCTGCCGCCGCCAGCTGGTCTCCACCGACGAGGTGGAGCAGGCGCTGCTCGAGCGCCACGCCGAGTGCGCCGAGCTCTACGGCCGGCTGGAGGAGCGCTACCGCCGGCTCGCGGTGCTCGACCACGACGACTGCATCCTCATCGCCGAGCGGCTGCTGCGCGAGGACCCGGCCGCCCGCCGGGCGGTCTGCGACGCGGTGCGCTTCGTCATGGTCGACGAGTACCAGGACACCAACTACGCGCAGGCGCGGCTGGTGGAGACGCTGGTGGCGCGCCACGGCAACGTGCTCGTCGTCGCCGACGACGACCAGGCCATCTACAAGTTCCGCGGCGCCAGCCTGGCCAACCTCGACCGCTTCCGCCGGCTCCGCCCCGGCCACCGCACCGTCACCCTGCGGCGCAACTACCGCAGCACCCGGCAGATCGTCGCCGCCTGCTCGCTGTTGATCGGCGCCGCCGCGCCGGAGTCGCGCATCCACAAGGAGCTGGTGGCCAACCGGGGCGAGGGCGACCCGGTCGAGCTGTGGGATGCGCCCGACGAGCGCAGCGAGTCCCTGGCGGTGGCGGCGGAGTGCCGCCGGCTGATCGAGGCGGGCACCCGCGGCGCCGACATCGCGTGGCTCTTCCGCCGCCATGACGACATGCGCGCCGCCATGACCGCGCTGCAGGAGACCGGGGTGCCGTACCAGGTGCACGGCGGTCGCGGCTACTTCCGCCAGCCGGAGATCAAGGCGCTGCTGGGGCTGCTCCGCGCCATCGACGACCCCGCCGACTCCCAGGCGCTGCTCCGCTGCCTCCAGCTTCCTGCCTGGTCTGTCAGCAACCGGGGACGGGTGGCGCTGGTGCGCGCCTGCGACAGCAGCGAGACCCCGCTCTGCGAGCTGCTCCTCGACGGCGCGGCGGAGGGGCTCGACGAGGCCGACGCGGCGGCAGCGCGGCGGGCCACCGAGGAGCTCTGCGCGCTCCACGCCCAGGCGCTCACCGCCGACGTCCGCGAGCTCTGCTTCGACGCCCTCGAGCGCTGCGGCTTCCTCGGCATCGCCGAGCTCAGCCGCGACCTCGAGCGGGTCCAGGCGGGCGCCAACCTGAACAAGTTCGCGGAGCTGCTCGACGGCTTCGCCGACTGGAGCGAGGACCTGCGGCTCCGCGCCGCGCTGCGCTACCTCGAGGTGCTGCGCGACTCCGGCGCCGCCGACGAGGTCGCCGCCATCGACGCCATCGAGGACGGCGTGGTGCTGCTCACCGCCCACAGCGCCAAGGGGCTGGAGTGGCCGGTGGTGGTGGTCGCCGGCTGCGTCGAGCCGCGCTGGCCGGGGCGGGGCGGCTTCCCGGCACCGCTGACCCTGCCCGACGAGCTGGTCCCCGAGCCGCCGCCGCCCGGCGACGGCCTGGTCGACGAGGAGCGGCGGCTGTTCTACGTCGCCGCCACCCGGGCGCGCGACCGGCTGCTGCTCACCCGCGCCCACCGCTACCCGCGGTCGTACGGCGACGAGGCCCCCACCCGGTTCCTGGCGCCGCTCGCCGGCCAGGCGACGGCCCGGCGGGTCGAGCTTCCCCACGTCCCCGCCGCGCTCGCGGCGCGCACCCGGCCCCGGGGCAGCACCGTGCCGGTGGGCGTCGAGGTCTCGGTGGCCGACCTGCGCGACTTCCGCGAGTGCCCGCGCCGCTACGAGTACCGCCGCCGCTACCGCATGCCCTCACGCGGCTCGGTGCAGACCTGGTACGGGGTGCTGGTCCACTCCGTGCTCGAGCAGGCGGCGCGGATGCGGCTGGCGGGCGAGGAGGTCGACGCCGGCCGGCTGGTGGCGCTGTGGCACCAGGGATGGGAGGCGGCGCACGGTCCCAAGGGGGCCCACCGGTCGCTCCGCGGCTACGGCGAGGAGTCGCTGCGCCGCTACGGCGAGACCCCGGCGTGGACCGAGGCCCGGCCCTCGGCGGTGGAGCGACCCTTCGCCCTCGCCGTCGACGCCGGAGAGGTGCGGGGCCGCTTCGACCGGCTCGACGAGCGCCCCGACGGCATCCCCACCGTCGTCGACTACAAGACCGGCCCGCCGCGCAGCGCCGACAGCGCCGCCCGCGACCTCCAGGTGCGCGCCTACGGGGTCGCCATCTCCCAGCGCGACCACGCCGACCGGGTGGCGGTCGAGCTCCACCACCTCCAGACCGCCGAGGTGACCCGGGTGGTGCTCGACGGCGCGGCGCTGCGCAAGGCCCACGCCCACATCGCGCTGAGCGCCATCGACCTCTCCCGTGCCTGGAACGAGCACGGCTTCCCGCCCAATCCCTCGCCCTGGCGCTGCCGCCGGTGCGACTACCGGACCGTCTGCGACGAGGGCGGCGCCGCCCTCCGCGCCGCCGCCGAGCCGGCCCGGGCGGTCCCCGCGGGGGGCCTCTGACCGGCCAGCGGGCCGCCGGACCGGCGGCGTACCCTTCGGGCGCCTGCCGGTATGGCGTCGCCTGGCGAGCCTGGAGGAGGACGGTGATGACACGGTGTGGGCTGGTCGCCGGATCGGGGGCCGTCGCGCTCCTCGCCGGCTGCGGCGGCACCGCCGCGCCTCCCGCGGCGGTGAGCACCTCGTCGACGTCGAGCGGCGGCGGGATGTCGATGCCCGTGAACGCCTCCTGCACGCCGTCGGGGACCGCCCTGACGCTGATCGCCCAGAACACCATGTTCACCACCAACTGCCTGGCGGCGCCGGCGGGGCAGCCGGTGACCGTCCACTTCGAGAACATGGACGCGCTGCCCCACAACCTGTCGATCTTCAGCGCCGACCCGGACGTCGAGAGGAACGCGAAGGAGCTCTTCAAGGGCGACATCGTCCCCGGTCCCAAGACCGTCGACTACGCCGTCCCGGCGCAGCCCGCGGGCACCTACCACTTCCACTGCGCGGTGCATCCCACGCAGATGTTCGGCGCCTATGTGGTCAAATAGCCCAGAGTGGTCCAGCGTCCCCCGTCCCCGGTCGAGCGGATCCTCGTCGTCGCGGCGCATCCGGACGACATCGACTTCGGCGCCGCCGGCTCGGTGGCCACCTGGACCGCCGAGGGGATCGACGTCGCCTACTGCATCGTCACCGACGGCGACGCCGGCGGATCCGACCGCGACGTCACCCGCGCCGACATGGCCCGGCTGCGGCGCGAGGAGCAGACCGCGGCGGCGCGGTGCGTCGGGGTGACCGACCTCAGCTTCCTCGGGCACCCCGACGGCCGGCTGGAGAGCACCCTGGAGGTGCGCCGTGACATCGCCCGGGTGATCCGGCGGGTGCGTCCCCAGCGGGTGGTCGCCCCCTCGCCGGAGCGGAACTGGCAGCGCATCTTCGCCAGCCATCCCGACCACCTCGCCGCCGGGGTGGCGGCGATCGCGGCCGTCTACCCCGACTCGCGCAACCCCTTCGCCCACCCCGAGCTGCTCGAGGAGGGGCTCGAGCCCCACACCGTCGAGGAGGTCTGGATGATGGCCTTCCCCACCCCCGACACCTGGGTCGACATGACCGAGCAGTTCGACCGCAAGGTGCAGGCGCTGCAGTGCCACCGCAGCCAGGTGGGCGGCTGGGAGGACCTGTCCGACGCGATGCGCCAGTGGGGCACGGCCATCGCCCGCCAGGGTGGCCTGCCCGACGGCCGCCTCGCCGAGGCCTTCCGGGTGATCAGCGCGGTCTGACCGGCGCCCGCGGAGGTGGTGGTAGGCTCCGGCGGCCCATGACCGAGCTCCGCACCGCGCCCTACGGCTCCTGGCCGTCGCCGATCACCTCCGAGCTGATCGTCTCCGACACCGTCGGCATCGGCCAGATCGAGGTGGAGGGCGGCGACGTCTGGTGGGCGGAGGCGCGCCCCGCCGAGCAGGGGCGGGTGGTGGTGGTGCGCCGCCGCGCCGACGGGGGGGTCGCCGACGCCCTCGGCCCCGGCTGGAACGCCCGCACCCGGGTGCACGAGTACGGGGGCAGCTGCTTCGCCGTCGACGGCGACACCCTCTACTTCACCAACTTCGCCGACCAGCGGCTGTACCGCAGCGACGCCGGCGGCGAGCCGCGCGCGCTCACCCCCGAGGGCGACCTCCGCTATGCCGACCTCAGCCTCGACCGGGGACGCTCGCGGCTGCTCTGCGTGCTCGAGGACCACACCCGCGGCGGCGCCGAGGCGGTGAACTGCATCGCCGCCGTGCCCCTGGAGGGCGGGACGCCGGAGGTGCTGGTCGAGGGCTCCGACTTCTGCGCCGCGCCCCGGGTGAGCCCCGACGGCGACCGCATCTGCTGGCTGACCTGGAACCACCCCGACCTCCCCTGGGACGGCACCGAGCTCTGGGTCGCCGAGCTCGACGCCGCCGGCCGGCCGGGCGAGCCGGTGCGCGTCGCCGGCGGGCCCCGCGAGTCGGTGGTGGTGCCGGCGTGGTCCCCGGGAGGGGTGCTCCATCTCGTCTCCGACCGCACCGGCTGGTGGAACCTCTACCGCTGGAGCGGCGGCGAGCTCGAGGCGCTGGCGCCGGCGGAGATGGAGTTCGCCCGCCCCGCATGGATGCTGGGCTGGACCACCTACGCCTTCCTCGGCGAGGAGCGCATCGTCTGCACCGCCACCCAGCGGGGCGAGTGGCGGCTCTACGAGCTGCACCCCGAGACCGGGCTGTGCGAGGTGCGGACCCCGTTCACCGAGATCAGCCCGTGGCTGCGGGCCCACGAGGGCGGGGCGGTGTTCGCCGGCGGCTCGCCGACGCTCGCCGCCGCCCTGGTGCACGTGGACGTCGAGAGCGGGGCCACCGAGGTGCTGCGCCGCAGCAGCAGCCTGGAGATCGACCAGGGATACCTGTCCCAGCCGGAGGCGGTCGAGTTCCCCACCGAGGGCGGCCGCACCGCGCACGCGCTCTACTACCCGCCCCGGAACCCGGAGTGGCGCGGCCCCGAGGACGAGCGGCCGCCGCTGCTGGTGGAGACCCATGGCGGCCCCACCGCGGCGGCGACCACGCTGCTCCGCCTGCCCATCCAGTACTGGACCAGCCGGGGCATCGCCGTGCTCGACGTGAACTACGGGGGGAGCACCGGCTACGGCCGCGAGTACCGCGAGCGCCTCTACGGCAGCTGGGGGGTGGTCGACGTCGACGACTGCGCCAACGGCGCCCTCTTCCTGGTCGAGCGCGGCGACGCCGACCCGAACCGGCTGATGATCTCCGGGGGCAGCGCCGGCGGCTACACCACCCTCTGCGCGCTCACCTTCCGCGACACCTTCTCGGCGGGCGCCAGCCACTTCGGCATCGGCGACCTCGAGGTCTTCGTCGGCGACACCCACAAGTTCGAGTCCCGCTACCTCGACCGGCTCATCGGCCCCCTCCCCGAGGCGGCGGCGCTCTATCGCGAGCGCTCGCCGATCAACCACACCGACCGGCTCAGCTGCCCGGTGATCCTCTTCCAGGGGCTGGAGGACCGGATCGTCCCGCCCAACCAGGCCGAGCTGATGTTCGAGGCGCTGAGGCGCAAGGGCATCCCCTGCGCCTACGTGCCCTTCGCGGGTGAGCAGCACGGCTTCCGCATCGCCGCCAACATCCGCCGCTCGCTCGACGGCGAGCTCTACTTCTACTCGCGGGTGCTCGGCTTCCCCCTCGCCGAGGCGCTCGAGCCCGTGGAGATCGAGAACCTGCCGGGGGAGGCGTAGCCTCCCCCGAGTCAAAACCTCAGGCCCCCCGGCGCCGCAGCCGCAGGCCGGCGAGGGAGATGACGGCGGCGAGCACCAGGCCGCCGAGGACGATGCCCCCGGCGATCAGCGGCGTCCGCCAGCGCGGGGCCGGGGCCGGCGCCAGCACCGGGACCCTCGCCCCGGCCACCGGGCCGACGCCCATCGAGGCCAGCCGCACCCCGCCGTCCGGGGTCACGCTCATGTCGTAGGTGACCTGGGGGCTGGGGGCGTTGAGGGTGAGGTAGCTGAGCCAGCCCTGCTGGGGCACCCAGGACATGTTGCGGTCGCTGCTCAGGTCGCGCTGGAGCTGGGTGCTCATCCGCTGCTGGGAGACGAGGAGGAAGCCGGGGGCCAGCGTCTCCGGCGCCGCCGGCTGGGTGGCGGTGAGCAGGTAGAGGTCGGCGACCACCGGGTCGAGGGCGTTGGCGAGCACCTCGAGCGGCACCCAGAGGTGCGGGGTGTGCATCGTGATCAGCACCGGGGTGCCGTCGCCGGTGAACTGGCCGCGCTGGCGCGCCGCGGCGATGTCGTACCTCGCGGCCATGAAGATCGGGCTGGTGACCGCGTACGCGAGCAGGTGGGCGCGGGTCTCGTCGGGGAGGGTGAAGCCGTTCTGCCTGCACCAGTCCACCACCGCCTGGCCGCTGCCCTTCAGCACGGTGATGTCGAGGGCGTCGATCTGGACCTGCTGCAGCACCTCGGCGGGGGCCGCCGCAGCCCGGAGGCCGCTCACCGCGAACGAGTCGGCGACGGGATGGGTCTCGCGCTGCAGCCGCTGCAGGGTCCAGCCGCCGCCCTTCTCGACCCTGTCGGGCACCGCGGGCAGGGGGACGATCCAGCCCAGTCCGGGCACGTCGCCCTGGTAGCCGAAGCTGGTCGTGTAGTGCTCGACGCCGCCCTGCCAGGCGACGAAGGTGGTGGCCCGGGCGAGGCGGACCGCCCCGTTGGGGGCGACCAGACCCCCGCATGCCGCGGCGGGAACGGCGCCCAGCACGGCGAGCCCACCCGCGAGCGCGGCGGCCGCCAGAAGCTTCCGGTGCATGTCATCTCCTCCTGCCCCCGGCGTAGGAGCTCGGAGAAGAGGACGCGACGCCGCGCCCGCAGGTTCCCGGGCTGCTGTCCGGCTAGACCGGGCAGGCCGCCAGGGCGGTGAGGTACTCCTCCTGGTCGCGGGGCTGGAGCACCTCGCTGGTCACCTTGTGGACCACCTTCCCGTCCTTGTCGATGACGTAGGTGGCGCGGCCGGCGATGCCGATCCCGTCCATGTAGGTGCCGTACTGCTGCGCCACCGCGCCCTTGGGGTGGAAGTCGGCGAGCATGTGCGCGCTCAGGTCCTCGTCGCGCTTGAAGGCGGCGAGAGTGTATTGGCTGTCCACCGAGACCGCGAGCACCTCGGCGTTGGCCGCCTGGTAGCGGCCGGCGGTGGCGCTGATGTCCTTCAGCTCCTGGGTGCAGACGGGGCTGAACGCGAGCGGATAGAACATCAGCACCACGTTGCGACCGCGCAGGTCGGAGAGGGTGACGTCCTTGCCGTTCTCGTCCTTGAGGGTGAAGTCGGGGGCCTCGGAGCCCACCTCGACGGCCATGTCGTTCCTCCGCTGTGGATGAGAGGGAAATCGCGGCTCGACGATAGCCCAGGAGCCGGCGGCGCCGCCCTCCCCCGTTGTCGTGGCCCGCGGCCGACCTGCTATACCCGCGCGGTGACGCGCCGCCGACCCCTGCTCGCCGCCGCCCTCGCCGCGCTGCTGCTCTCCGCCTGCGGGTCGTCCAGCGGGATCGCCCGGGCCACCGCCCCGCCGCTGCCCGACACCACCGCGCCGCCCACGGCGACCCCCTCGCCGTCGCCCTCGCCGACGGCGCAGCCCACCCCCACGCCGTCGCCCTCGCCGACGCCGGCCGCGACCGCCCCCCCGGCCGAGGGCGGCGTGATCCGGGTGCCGCCGGACGACTCGAGCGGAGACGCCACCGTCGCCGCCGACCTCTACCCCTCGTCGGGCTCCGCCAACTGCCCGAGCTCGGGGTCGACCGGCTACGGCGCCTGCCCGGTGACCCCGCGGCTGGCCAACCGGCTCAATCAGCACCCGGTCAGCGGGGTCGAGCAGCTGTGCCGGTGCCAGGCCCGGTGGCAGGGCGTGAGCATCAAGGCGCCCACCGTGCTGCCCGCCATCGACAGCTACACGGTCGAGGTCGACCTCACCGTCAACGGCATCCCCATCCAGCTCGACGTCCTCGTGCTGCGCACCGCCGACGGCTGGTCCGCCGACGACATCCGATGCCACGGCGGGGGCGCCTCCACCTCGATCTACGCCAACTCCCCGCCTCTCTGCTGAGCCGCCGGCGAGGTCGCCGCGCCGGGGTCCGTCCACACAGCCGGTGCGACGACGCTCGCCTGATGTATAGTTAGACGAGCGAAACATATGCCCGCTCCCATCCCCTCCTCCCCCACCCCCGACGCCGCCGGCCCCGACCCCCTGGCGGTGGCCAACCGGCTGCGGCCGGTGCTGCTCCACATCAGCCGGCACATGCGCCGGGAGATCGACTCCCTGGGGGTGACCCCGGGCCAGCTCTCGCTGCTCGGCGCCGTCCGCGACCGGCCCGGCGTCGGCATCAGCGAGCTCGCCGCCCGGGAGCGCACCTCGGCGCCGACGGTCTGCGCGCACATCGACCGGCTCGAGGCCGGCGGGCTGGTGGCGCGGACCCGTGGCGAGGTGCCGGACCGCCGGCGGGTCGGGCTCAGCGTCACCGACGAGGGGGCGCGGGTGCTGCTCGCCGCCCGCTCACTGCGCACCGCCTGGCTGGCCACCCGGCTCCGCGCCCTGAGCGAGGAGGAGCTCCGCCTCGTCGGCGACGCCGTCGAGCCGCTGCGCCTGCTGCTGGAGGCACCGGCGCCGGTGCGCTCGCGCGTGGGCGAGGCAGCGGCGGCGGCGCGATGAGCACGGCGGTCCACGCCGGCCGGGGGGGCACCTTCGCCAGCGTCCGGCGCCACCGCAACTACAGCCTGTGGTTCACGGGACAGGTGGTGTCGGTCACGTGC
>JAQBPH010000268.1:0-5710 GCA_028287625.1 Chloroflexota bacterium
GGCGCGCCAGCGCACGATCTTGCGGCAGACGGGGGGAGGCGGAGCCTCCCCCCGGTAAAGACCGGCGGCAGAGCGGCCTGCCGCGTACCTCAACCGGCGGCAGAGCGGCCAAACGCGAATCTCGACCGGCGGCAGAACTGCCGGGTATCTCCATCGGCGGCAGAGCTGCCGCGCATCTCACCCGTGCGCCCGAACTGCCCCCTCAGCTCTCGGCCGCGCCCACCTCGACGGCGCGCATCACCTCGCGGGCGCGGCGCCGGCGGTCGAGCCGCTCCATCTCCTCCGCCACCCGCTCGTCGCGGTCGCTCATCGCCTCGGCGTCGAGGTCCGCGAGGTGCATCACCCCCATGTCGACGAAGGCCTCCTGCACCCGGCGGCCGAAGAGGCCGATGTCCTTCAGGGTGGGGACGATGCGGCTGAAGAGCGCGGAGCGGAACTCGCGGGTGCGGCGCGAGTTGGTGACCGACTCGAGGAACTCCTCCCGCCGGAAGCCGAGGTTCTCCCACAGCTCCTCGGCGAGGAAGCGGTCGCGCATGTGATAGCAGGCCTCGATCGCGAACTCCTCGCGATCGGCGCGCTCGGCCTCGGTGAGCTGCGGGTAGAACTCGCGCAGCGCGATGCGGCCGAAGGCGACGTGACGCGCCTCATCCTGCATCACGTAGGCGTTGATGGCGCGGGCGAGGGGGTCCTCTGTGTGGTCGCGCTGCATCGAGAAGGCGGCCAGCGCCAGTCCCTCGATGAGCACCTGCATGCCCAGGTAGGTCACGTCCCAGCGGGAGTCGCCGATGACGTCGTCGAGCAGCGAGCGCAGCGGTGGGTTGATGGGATAGGCGAGGCCGAGCTTCTCCTGGAGGTAGCGGGAGTAGGTCTCGACGTGGCGCGCCTCGTCCATCACCTGGGTGGCCGCGTAGAACTTGGAGTCGATGTCCGGCACCGTCTGGACGATCTTGGCGGCGCAGATCAGCGCCCCCTGCTCGCCGTGCATGAACTGCGAGTACGACCAGGCGGCGAGGTGGCGGCGGATCTCGGTGCGGCGCTCGGGACCGAGCCTGTCCCAGAGCGGCGAGCCGTAGATGCTGATGTTCTCGTCGTGGGCGCCGAGCGGGTTGTCGGGATCCGGCACGTGCGACCAGTCGAGCCGCTCCGACGCGTTCCACTGCTTGGCCTTGCCCTTCTCGTAGAGGCCCAGCATGCGGTCGCGACCCTCGTCGTACTCCCAGTTGAAGACGACGGTCTGCCGGCCCTCGACCTGCCAGCGGGTCAGCTCCACGGGGATGGCGTAGTGACGTGTGCTCACTCCCCCAGCATGGGGAATGGTGACGCGAGCGTCAACTGCTCGGCGCGCCGGGCTCGCAGCGGCCGCAGACGCCGTGGAAGTCGAGGGCGTCGTGGTCGAGGACGAAGCCGTGGCGGTCGCGCACCGCCGTGACCAGCACCGCCACCTCCTCGTCGTCGATGTCGGTGGAGCCGCCGCAGGCGCGGCAGACCAGGTGGTGGTGGTGGGTGGGCTCGCAGGCCACGTAGGCGCAGGCGTGGCCGGCGCGCTCGAATCGCTGGGCCAGGCCCGCCTCGACGAGCAGGTCGAGGGTGCGGAAGACCGTGGCCCGGCCCAGGAAGGGGTGGCGCCGGCGCAGCCGCTCGTAGAGCTCCTGCGCGGTCACGGTGCGCGTGGAGCGGAGCAGGGCGTCGGCGACGATGACCCGCTGGGCGGTGAGCCGCTGCCCGGCGGCGGTGAGCCGCTCCGCCACGGAGAGGCCTGACGAGATCACCCCGCGAGTATAGGAGTGTTCCGTCCGGGCGCTGACCGGCGCGGTGGGAGCTCCCCACGCCAGCGTCCGCGGATCAGGGAATGCGGATGCCGGCGGTGCCGCTGCGGATGCGATCGACCCACCGCTGCGGCTCGCGCAGCTCGGCGAGGCTGGGCATCTGCTCGGGACCCTCCCAGACCCGGTTGAGCAGCGCCAGGCCACCCTGGGCGGTGACCGCCTCGGCGAAGCGCTCACCCACCTCGTACTGTCGGAGCTTCATGTTCATGCCGGTGACGACCAGAACCAGCCGCTCCACGAGGCTGCGCTGCTGCGCCCGCTCGTGGAAGGCCTGCTCCAGGCGGTCGAAGTTGGCGAGGTGGCGGCTGCCCACCTGGTGCATGACGAAGTTGCTGTAGCCCTCGCAGACGCTCATCACCGCCTGGATGCTCCCCACCGCCCCCAGCTGGCGGCGCACCATGGTGGGCAGGCTGCGGATCATCTCGGGCGCCGACGGGGGTCGCGGCGCAGCGGGATCGCCGGCGAGCTCGCTCATCAGCATCGCGCTCATCAGGTCGCCGATGTGCTCGCGCAGCCACGGATGCGCCTCGAACTGCCAGGCGTGGGTGAGCTCGTGGAGCACCAGCCAGCGCCGCAGGTTCGCCGGCGGCACCTCGTGCCGCTCCTCGAAGCCGCGCACATTGGGCTCGACCAGGAAGAGCGCCGCCGGCTCGGGCTCGCCGGGGGAGGCGCCGGACGGGTCGCCGGCGACCGGGGCGAGCATCAGCACCGGGTCGTACTGGCCGAGGACGCGGCGGCTGAGGAAGCCGAAGAGCTCGCCGACGTAACGGCTGAGCACTCCCCTGCCCAGGGCGGTCGCGCGCGAGTCGGGGATCTGGTTGCGGAGCCGCTCGATCGGGGTGAAGAGCCGCTGGGCGATGACCAGGTTGCGGTCGATGAACCCGTGCCGGTCGAGCACGGTGAAGGGGGGGAACCCGGCCACCGGGGTGCCGGTCACCTCCGCCATCAGTGGGGCCAGCTCGGCGGCCATGGCGTCGTACTCGCGGCCGAGGGCGGGATAGGAGGCGTCGGCCTGGCGCGACCCGGAGCGGCCGTGGGCGATGCGCCGCACCTCCTCCCAGTCGAGCAGCCGGCGGTCCTCCACCGGGAGGGGGCGCGCCAGGGCGCGGAGCGAGGCGGCCGCGACTCCCGCCGCCGCCGCCCCCATCGCCAGCAGTCGGAAGGCCGGGGCTGCCATCTCCCGATGATATGGCCCGGAGGCCCCTGGCGGACCTGTTCTACTGGGGGAGGCTTCGCCTCCCCCCCTCAGTCGCAAGACATCGCTTCGCGATGCCGGCTCCTGCCCCCTCCACGCCGGCACTCGCCGGCGCCGCGCGTCTTCGCGCGCGTGAGATGCTTTCGGCCCCGCTGGCACTCGCCACCGCCGATCGCTGGCACCCCGGGCACCCCTGCGCTAGCACTCGACCAACCGGAGTGCTAAACTGGCTCCCGCATCGTTCGCGGTTCCTGTGGACCCTGCCAGCGAGCAGGAGGAGGCATGCATGGCCAAGCAGTTGGTGTTCAACGTCGACGCTCGCGCAGCCCTGAAGCGGGGCGTCGACCGCGTCGCCGAGGCGGTGAAGATCACCCTCGGGCCCAAGGGGCGAAACGTCGTCCTCGACAAGAAGTTCGGCTCCCCGACGATCACCAACGACGGCGTCACCATCGCCAAGGAGATCGAGCTCGAGGAGCCCTTCGAGAACATGGGCGCCCAACTGGTCAAGGAGGTCGCCTCCAAGACCAACGACATCGCCGGTGACGGCACCACCACCGCCACCGTGCTGGCGCAGGCGCTGATCACCGCCGGCCTTCAGAACGTCGCGGCCGGCGCCAACCCGGTGGCACTGAAGACCGGCATGGAGAAGGCCGTCGAGGTGGTCGTCGCGGCCATCAAGAAGGAATCCGTCTCCATCAGCGAGCGGAGCCAGATCGCGCAGGTCGCGTCGATCTCGGCCGCCGACCCCAACATCGGCGAGATCGTCGCCGATGCGATGGAGAAGGTCGGCAAGGACGGCGTCATCACCGTCGAGGAGTCGAAGGGCTTGGAGACCGAGCTCGAGCTGGTCGAGGGCATGCAGTTCGACAAGGGCTACATCTCCCCGTACATGGTCACCAATGCCCAGCGCATGGAGGCGGTGCTCGAGGACCCCTACATCCTCATCACCGACAAGAAGATCTCGGCGATCGCCGACCTCCTGCCCATCCTCGAGAAGGTGGTGCAGAGCGGCAAGCCGCTGCTGGTCATCGCCGAGGACGTCGAGGGCGAGGCGCTCGCCACCCTCATCGTCAACAAGCTGCGTGGCACCTTCACCGCCGTCGCCGTCAAGGCGCCCGGCTTCGGTGACCGCCGCAAGGCCATGCTCCAGGACATCGCCATCCTGACCGGCGGCCAGGTGATCAGCGAGGAGGTCGGCCTCAAGCTCGACTCCGCGCAGCTCTCCAGCCTCGGCCGGGCGCGCCGCGTCACCGTCACCAAGGACGACACCACCGTCGTCGAGGGTGCGGGCAGCGCCGACGCGATCAAGGGCCGCATCGAGCAGATCAAGGCGGAGATCGAGAAGTCGACCTCCGACTGGGATCGCGAGAAGCTGCAGGAGCGCCTCGCCAAGCTGAGCGGCGGCGTCGCGGTCATCAAGGTGGGCGCGGCCACCGAGACCGAGCTCAAGGAGAAGAAGCACCGCATGGAGGACGCCGTCTCGGCGACCCGTGCGGCCGTCGAGGAGGGCATCGTGTCCGGCGGCGGCGTGGTGCTGATCAACGCCATCCCCTCGCTCGACAGCCTCAAGCTCGAGGGCGACGAGGCCACCGGCGCCAACATCGTGCGCCGCGCGCTCGAGGAGCCGCTCCGCCAGATCGCGATCAACGCCGGGTCCGAGGGCTCGGTGATCGTCGAGAAGGTGAAGGGGCTCAAGAGGGGTGAGGGCTTCAACGCCGCCACCGGCGAGTTCGTGAACATGATCAAGGCGGGAATCATCGATCCCACCAAGGTCACCCGCTCGGCGGTGCAGAACGCGGCCTCGATCGCGGGCCTGCTGCTCACCACCGAGGCCCTGATCACCGACATCCCCGAGCGGAAGGCGGCCGCCGCGCCGCCGATGCCGGAGTACTGAGGCGTAGTTCAAAAACGGGGGAGGCACATTTGTGCCTCCCCCGTTTTTTTGTATCCGGCGGCTCCGGCATCGGCTTTTTACCGGGGGAGGCGTACGCCTCCCCCGCTCGCGCCAAAGACATCGCTGGGGCGTCAGCGTATGAGCTGAGGGGTGCGTTGGGCGATGCCGTGGCGCACCCCCTCCACGCCGGCACTCGCCGGCGACGCGCGCTTCGCGCGCTCTTCGTCCTTGGACGCCAGGACGCCGCTTCGAGGCGGAGCGACTGCGTCGCATCTTTCCTCTTGTGAAGAACCCGCGCCGGAGCGCTCCGCCTCGTAACGGCTTCGGTGGCCCGGGGACGCAAGCGCGACCGAAGGGAGCGCCGGCCGGGAGTCCGGCCGGAGGGGGGGTAGGGCACGGCATCTCCCAATGACCGAGTCGGCTGACACGCTGACGGTCGTGCGATGTCTTTGCCCTGAGCGGGGGGGAGGTACTCCCCCCCGGTAAGAACCGGCCCAGAGAATCCGGCGACTCCACCGGCCGTGTGGTCTTGAGAACCCCGCTCTCCCGGCGTTACGCCAGGTCCATCACGTAGCTCAGCAGATGCAGGCCGCCGGAGATCCGCAGGTCGCGCTCGGGGGTGCGCTCGAAGCCCATCGACTCGTAGAGCGCCCTGGCTCGCTCGAAGACCGCGTGGGTGTGCAGCGAGAGCCGGCGCAGCCCCCGCCGCCGGGCGAGCTCGAGGGTGGCCTCGACCAGCGCCCGCCCCACCCCGGCGCCCTGGGCCGCGGGGTCGACGGCGAGCATCCGCAATCC
>JAQBPH010000280.1:0-5779 GCA_028287625.1 Chloroflexota bacterium
GCGTGTGGTCCGGGTGCCGCCGCCGCCGCTGCCGCCGCCGCCCCGCGCGGGCCGGCCGACCAGCTCGCCTTCGCCTTCTGCCATGTCCGAATCCCTTCCCTGTGGTGGGGGCGTCCGGCCCCCTACGCCGGAGCGGCCGTGCCGCCCCCGCCGTCCTGCCGTGTCAGTGACCGGGTCAGCGCCCGGAGCCCGCGCACCAGCGCGTCGAGGTCGTCCTCCTCGAGCCGGGCGAGGCTCTGGTGGAGCATGTTGGAGCTTCCCGCGCGCAGCCGGGTGACCAGCCGCTCCCCCGACGGGGTCAGCTCGGCGAGGGTGCGCCGGCGATCGACGACGTCCTCACGCCGCGAGGCGTAGCCGCTGCTGACCAGGGCCTCGACCAGGGTGCTGGCGGTGGGGAGGCTGACGCCCAGCTCGCGGGCCAGCCCGCCGATGGTGAGCGAGCGGTGGCAGGCGATTCCGAAGAGCGCCTTGAGTCGCGGCATGCTCAGCTGCAGCCGGCTCCACTCGGGGGTCGACAGGGTGTGCCGGAACACCAGTCGCTGGAGCTCGATGGCTTCGTCGACAAGCGATTCCTGCGACGTCTGTCCAGCGAAGGTTTCCGACTGCAACATGGTTATACGAGCATAAAGCATCGTTCAGGCGGGTGCTCCGGCCGAATCGCGGTGCTGTTCTCGCCGTCCCCTCGGAGGGGGCCGGCAGCGACTGGGAAGGAAGGGAGCGAAGCCACGTGGCAGGACGGAGTCGGTCGGGTCTCACGCCATCGCGTGCCGCGAGCGCCGGGCTCGTGGTGGCCGCGCTGGTCATCGTGGTGCTGGTGCTGCGCAGCTTCCTCACCCCCGGTCCGGCGGTGGCGCCGAAGCTGCGGACCGCCGTGGTCGTCCGCGACACGGTGCGCACCGTCGCCTCGGAGGCCGGCACGCTGGTGCCGGTGGACCAGCAGAACGTCAACTTCCGCCAGGCCGGCCAGCTCAGCGACGTCACCGTCAAGGTCGGCGACCACGTCAAGGCCGGCCAGGTGCTCGCCAGGATCGACGACCGCGCCCTCCAGAACACCCTCGCCCAGGCCGTGCAGCGCCAGCAGCAGGACGCGGCGACCCTCAACGGCACGGTCACCGGCAACCAGGTCTCGACCGCGCAGCACAACGTCGCCGCCGCCGCGACCACGCTCGCCAGCGCGCAGCGGCAGGCCGACCTCAACACCCAGCAGGACGCGGTGACGGTCGCCCAGGACCAGGCCTTCGTCTCCCGCGACGCCACGGTGCTCGCCAAGGACCAGGGGGCGCTGAACCACGACGCCACGCTGCTCGCCCACGACCGCTCCCAGCTCGACGCCGACACCGCGATCCTCCAGCGCGACCAGGCGGTCCTCGCCCAGGACCAGGCCCTGCTGGCCAGGGACCAGGGGCGCCTCACGATCGACCAGACCACCCTCCAGCAGGACCAGGCCGCCCTCCAGCAGGACCAGGCCGCCCAGCAGAAGGACTGCCCGCCGCCCGCCGGCACCGGCCCGACACCGCAGAGCACCACCTGCACCAATGACCAGAGCCGGATCACCAGCGACAACAGCCGGATCAGCAGCGACCAGAACCGGATCGCGAGCGACCAGAGCAAGATCAAACCCGACCAGGACCAGGTGGCCAGGGACCAGGCCCTGGTGGCGAAGGACCAGGCGCCGGTCAGCCAGGACCAGGCCCGGGTCCAGACCGACTCGACCCAGGTGGGCATCGACGCGGGGCAGCTGAGCATCGACCGGCAGCTGGTGTCGCAGGACGGCACCCGCGTCGAGCAGGACCAGGCCACGCTCCGCGCCGACCTCCAGAAGCAGGCGGCCGACAAGATCACCGGCGACCGCGCCGTCAGCGACGCCCAGGCGGCGCTGCAGTCGGCGCGGGACGCGCTCACCGCGCAGACCAGCCTCCGCCCCAACACCCTCGCGGGCGAGCAGGCCGTGGTCGCCGCCGACCAGGCGGCGGTCGACACCGCCCACCAGAACGTCGAGGAGACGACCCTGATCGCACCCGTCGACGGCACCGTGGCGAGCATCAACGGCGCCCCCGGCGAGCCCGTCACCGCGGGCCAGAACGAGACCCCACGCGCCCCGGGCAGCACCGCCCCGCTTCCCGACACCGCCGCCGGCAGCGCCCTGGGCGGCTCCAGCCTCGCCACCGGCGGAACCCCCGCGACCCAGGCCTTCATGGTGCTGAGCGACGTGCACAGCTTCCAGGTGGTGGCCACCGTCGCCGAGCTCGACGCGGCGCGGGTCAACCCCGGCCAGCAGGTGAAGGTGAGTGTCGACGCCGTGCCGGGCCTCTCCCTGCCCGGCTCCGTGGTGGCGATCCAGCCGGTCGCGACCCTGATCCAGAACGTCACCAACTACCTGGTGACGGTCAGCCTCGACTCCATCGACCAGCGGCTGCGCTCAGGCATGACCGCGCACGCGGCGGTCGCCGTCAGCGAGGCGCGCCAGGTGCTGGCCGTGCCCAGCACCGCCATCCAGCACTCCGGCGGGCGGAGCTACGTCATCGTGGTGCGCCCCGACGGCACCCAGATGCGGGTCGATGTGCGGACCGGGCTGGTGGGTGACAGCACCACCGAGGTGGTCTCCGGCCTCAGCGAGGGCGACCACGTCCTCGTGCCCGACGTGACCCCGCCGGGCGCGCTGGCGAGCCTGCCGCTGAGCTGACCCTCGGGCGGAGGCCCGCAGCAGGCGCGTCGTGCCGGGTCACAGCACCAGCGTCGAGCAGGGTCTCGAGGCCGTCCGCGCCCTCCGCTCCAGCCGCCACACCAGGGGCTGGTCGGCGCGGCGGCCGGTCACCCGCGCGGTGAGGCCGCCGGGGAGGCGCAGCCGCTCGCCCTCCCGCAGCGGCAGTGGTGGGTGGGGAGGGACGATCCCCACGGCCAGCGCGTCCCAGCTCTGCCCCCGGCGCACCCAGGGCCGGACCTCGACGGCGCTGCCGTCGGCGCGCGCCCCCCGCAGCGTGGCCGGGATGGTGCGGGCTGCTGTTCACCACCAGCAGGTCACCGGCCCCGAGGTGGTGGCCGAGCCGCGCGACGGTGGTGTGCGCCACCGCTCCCCCCGGCCCGGTCGACGACGCAGAGGCGCACCCCGTCACGGCGGCCCTGGAGGCGCCGCAGGCGCTGATCACCACCGCCCGCACCCCCGCGGCGCAGGCCTGGCGGCGCCCGCAGAGGGCCAGCACGGCTCCCTCCCGGGCGAAGCTCAGCGCCAGGGCGCGGCCGAGGCCCCGGGATGCGCCGGTGATGAGTGCGGCCTGTCCGTCGAGGGATCGCATGATGACGATGGTCGGCGGAGGGCGGCGCCCGGCGCGTCGGTCCGTGGTCGGAGCCGGGCGTCGGTCTTTCGGCGGATGGGGTGTGGTGCTCGGCGACCGGCGCGTCGATCGCGATCGAGGTGATGACGCCGGCGTCGGATGACGCCGAGCGTCACCCGGGGTGGAGCCGGAGTCCGACGAACGGTCCGTCGATGGCGGACACCTCGTCCTCCCTCCTCCCGTCAGGACCGCCGTTGATGAGCTCGGCGGCGCGAAGGAGGATGGTGGACGCGACCTCGCGAGTGCGCGCCACCTGGCCGCCGAGCCGCTCGACCTCGTGGCGCTGCCGCGGGGTGAGCCTGCCCTCCCGCCACCGGGAGAGCTGCGCCTCGTAGGCGTCGAGTATCTCCATCTCCTCGGCGACGATGCGGACGACCCCGGCGATGACCCCGTCGTCGGAGGCGCCGTGCCGGGCCTGCAGGAGCCGCCGGCACTGCCTCGTCGCAAACCTGAGCTGGCCGTCGATCACCGCGGCGAGGAGCACCAGGGAGGTGATGGGCTGCAGACGTCGCCGCACGTCCGAACTCTATGGGCGGCCTCATGAACGGTCAATGTTCGCGAGATGCGGATAGTGAGTTGACGTGACGACACCGTCCGGACGGCGCCCTGCTCAGCCGCCCCGGCCCGTCGGGGATGCCAGGGCGGCGTAGCGGGCGGGCCTCCACCGCCGTCCGCGCGGTTCGCACCACCCGGTCGAGGACGCGGTCGAGCTGGCTGTCGCGGACGAGGGCGCCGATGGCCTCGGAGTGCCTCCCGCGCGCACGGCGACGGTACACTGCGCCGGTGCCGCGCGACGTCCGCATGGAGGCCCCGGACCCCGACAGCCGCGACGGGCTGCTGGGCTCCTTCAGCGCGTCGGTGGGCCGGCTGGCACGCGCCGCCATGGGGCCGGTGGGCCCGCAGCCCGAGAGCTGGGGAGTGCGGGAGATCCTCCTCCACGCCGCCGCCTGGCACGAGGAGGCCGCCCGCCAGCTCACCGGCACCCCCGGCGAGGTGCCCGAGCCCGACACCTTCAACGCCGCCGCCCTCGAGGCCGGTACGGGACTCGACTTCGACGAGGTCTGCCGCCGCTACCAGCGGTCCTCCTCGGCGCTGGCGGGGACCCTCGGGGAGGTGCCCGAGGAGGAGTTCGTCGCCGACCGGCCCACCGGCCGGTGGGTGCGGTCGATGACCCGGCACCTCACCGCCCACGCCCAGGAGTTGGAGAGCTCGGGGGCCGCCTGACACATCCGTTCCCCATTTCCGGTGAGCGGGTTGTATCCTTTGTCCCCTCTGTGGCGTCCTCCCCCGGCCGCCGCACGACAGGAAGGGAACATCAGGCGGAGGAAGCCGGACCATGGTGTGGTCGCGCTCGAGACTCAGGATCGTCCTCTCCACGCTCGTCATCGCTGGGTGCAGCGTCGCCATCGGGTCCACCACGGTCCCCGCATCGGCGACGGCGACGGGCTCGTTCTGGGTCCAGACCATGGACTCGTGCAAGCAGGCGCTGGGTGGCGCCGACTACGAGCTCAGCGGTGGTGGGGTCACCATGACGGTGTCGACCCCGGCGGCCCGGCCCCACCCGGTCGCCCCCGCGAGTGGCTGCCCCCTCCAGCAGGGCGACTGCGCCAGCATCACCTCCGGCTGCGCGCAGTTCAGCAACGTCCCCCCCGGCGTCTACAAGATCATCCAGCGCACCACCCCGCCGGCGAACGTCACCAACCCCGAGGGCTACGCGCCCTGTGAGGGCGGCAGCGCCTGCCAGTCGGAGGTCGCCGACGTCACGGTGGCCCCCAACGGCTCGGTGACCGGGACGGTGACCGCCGTCTATCCGGACGGCACGGTCAAGACCTGGCCGGACAACGGCGGCCCCTACTCGGGCGCCGCCGACGACCCGCTCGTGATCCACGACTTCGGTCTCGGCGCGGGGAGCTGCGACGGCGACGGCGACGCGGACGACCACCTCACCGGCAGTCCCAGCTCGCACTGCGGCTTCCCCGAGGCGCAGGAGGGCACCGTCAGCTGCAACCCCTACCCCTGGAGCTGCCAGCTGCATGGCTACCTCCCCGGACAGAGCGGCAGCCAGCACGGCACCTCGAACGGCAGCCACCGCACCATCACCGGCAGCCGGCCGACCGGCGGCGTGACCCCGCGCACCTCGTCCTCGCGCACCACCACCCGGCGCAGCACCACCACGACCATCGCCTGACAGGAGCTTCCTGCGCCCGGTACCGCGGCGGCCTTCACCCTCGCCGCCAGCCACCGCTGACGGCGGCGCCGCTCAGTTCTTCGACGGCTCGGTGCGCGGGGCGTCGGCCTCGCCGAGGGCGATCAGGGCGCCCCCCTGCTGCGGCGGCGGCTTCTCGTCGTTCGACGCGGGCGCCGGGGTGGCCGGGCTCGGCGGCGGCGCCGGCTTCTCCTCCTTCGCGGCCGCGGGCGCCGGAGTGGCCGGGCTCGGCGGCGGCGCC
>JAQBPH010000309.1:0-8038 GCA_028287625.1 Chloroflexota bacterium
CGCCTCCACCCCGGCCGCCTGGTCGGCCCCGGCGACCGGCGCCCCCGCGCCACCGTCGGGGTCGGCGTCCCCGCCGCCGGCGCCCTCTCCCTCCGCCTCGAGGCCGCTGCCCAGCGCCCGCATCCTCGTCGTCGCGGGGGTCGTCCTCGTCGTCCTGCTGCTGGTGCTGGTCCTCGTCCTCCGGGGCCGCGCCGCGGCGCTGACCACCCCGGCCTCGGTGGAGGGGCTACCCCAGATCCACGGCGCCACCGTCGACGCCCTCGCCCAGCAGGCACGCCGGAACTCGGGCGCGGACGGGCAGGGCATGCTGGTCGGCGTCTACGGGCGCGACCAGGTCCCCGCCTTCATCTTCGTGGTGGTGCAGTCGCGCGGCAACGGGCTGGGCACCTTCGAGAAGGGCTTCATCAGGGGCGCCTCGCAGGTCGGCTTCAACTCCGGCGACTTCCAGCACCGGAGCCGCAACGGCGTCCAGTACGACTGCGGCATCGTGCAGATCGCCGCCGGCGTGCCCCTCTCGTTCTGCTTCTTCGACGACGGCAGCGCCACCGGGGCGGGCCTGGTGCCGGACGAGCCGGGGATCGACCGGGCCCTCCAGCTCACCAGCTCCGGCCGGGGGGCGGCGGAGAGCGGCTGAGGGAGGATCGCTCCGCTCGGTAGACTTGGGGTCGACGCCAGGGATGAGAGGACACAGGTGGCCACTTCGGTTCGGACCGGCACCCGTGCCATCGCCGCCACCGGCGAGCGCCACGGCGAGGAGGTGCTCTGCATCCCCCGCCGGACGATCTTCCCCGACGGCGCCTGGCACGGACTGGTGACCACCGGGATGGCGCGGGTGCTGCGCACCATCCGGGCCGCCGCCCAGTACCGCCCCCGCGGGCAGGTCGAGGACGACCCCGCCCAGCAGCAGGTGATCCCGTACTGCATCGTCCGCCACGACGACGGCACCTACCTGCTCACCCGGCGGCTCCACCGCTCCAGCGAGCGCCGGCTGCACCACCTCTACTCGCTCGGCGCCGGCGGCCATATCAACCCGGGTGACGGCGTCGCCGGCGACCCGGTGATCGGCGGCCTGCGCCGCGAGTGGCGGGAGGAGGTCTGCTGCCCCAGTCCCGCCACCGCCCGGCTGGTGGCGCTGCTCAACGACGACACCACACCGGTGTCGCAGGTGCACCTCGGCCTGGTCTTCCTGGTCGAGCCGCGCGCGGGCAGGGTGGCGGTGCGCGAGACCGAGAAGCTCGAGGGCGAGGTGCTCGGCCTGGAGGCGATGCGCCGCCATTACCCGAACATGGAGTCGTGGTCGCAGCTCGCCTACGACGACCTCGTCGCCGGGGCGCCCGGCCGCGCCGAGCGCAGCCCGCTGGTGGTGGAGCTGGAGCCGGCCCCGTAGAACGGGACGGAATCAGGCCCCTGCTAGACTGATCGGGCCTTGTCCCGCATCCTGTCGCTGCAGTGCCGCGAATGCGGCACCGAGATCCCGGTGTCCCCGACGCACGTCTGCGACCTGTGCTTCGGGCCGCTCGACGTGCGCTACGACTACGCGGAGGTGGCCCGACGGGTCTCGCGGGAGTCGATCAGCGCCGGGCCGCCGAGCATCTGGCGCTACCGCGACCTGCTCCCCGTCGAGCTGGACGACGACGAGCCGGTGACCCTCGGCGAGGGCTTCACCCCGCTGGTGCACGCCCCGAATCTCGGCGAGGTGCTGGGGCTGCGCAACCTGTACATCAAGAACGACACCATGAACCCCACCAACTCCTTCAAGGACAGGGTGGTCAGCGTCGCGGTGTCGTGGGCGCGCCGTCAGGGCTTCGAGACCATCGCCTGCGCGAGCACCGGCAACCTCGCCAACGCGGTCGCCGCCTACGCGGCCCGCGCCGGGCTGCGCGGCTATGTCTTCATCCCCGCCAACCTCGAGGAGGCCAAGGTCGCCACCACCGCGGTGTTCAGGCCGACGATGGTGCGCATCAACGGCAACTACGACGAGGTCAACCGGCTCTGCACCGAGCTCGTGGACCTCCTCGACTGGGCCTTCTGCAACATCAACATCCGTCCCTTCTACAGCGAGGGGAGCAAGACCCTCACCTACGAGACCGCCGAGCAGCTGGGGTGGCGGCTGCCCGACGAGATCGTCATCCCCATCGCCTCCGGCTGCCAGTTCGTCAAGCACCACCGCGCCGCCCGTGAGCTCATCGACCTCGGCCTGGTGACCGGGTCGGGCGCCGCCATGCCGCGGCTCACCGGCGCCCAGGCTCTGGGCTGCTCCCCGGTCGCCGCCGCCTTCCAGCGCGCCGACGGGCACGTGGTTCCCGTCAGGCCTGACACCATCGCCAAGTCCATCGCCATCGGCAATCCCTCCGACGGTGGCTACGTGGTCAGGATCGCCCGCAACACCGGCGGCGTGGTCGACTGCGTCACCGAGGAGGAGATCCTCGAGGGCATGGAGCTGCTCGCCCGCACCGAGGGCATCTTCACCGAGACCGCCGGTGGCGTCACCGTCGGCGTGCTCGCCAAGCTGGCCCGCGCCGGGCGCTGGCGGCGCGACGAGACCGTGGTCGCCTACATCACCGGGCACGGGCTCAAGACCGCCGAGGTGCTGAACGGCCGCTCCCAGCTCGAGGAGGCGATCCCGCCGTCGGTGCGGGCATTCCGGGAGCGGTTCGGCGCCGCCGCGGACGCCCCCGCCGTCGCCGGGTGGCGCGTCCCCACCGCCGCCGTCAGTCCCGCCTGAGCGCAGAGCCCGGGCAAACGGGCGCCGGTATACTCAGGGGCGGTTCGGTTCCCGCCGCAGGAGGTCAGCACGACATATGGCAGTCACCATCCGCGTCCCCGGGCCGCTTCGCCGGCTCACCGACGGCAAGCCCGAGGTCGAGGTCGACGGCGGTACCGTGTCCGAGGTGCTGCGCGACCTCGACGCCCGCTACCCGGGGTTCAACGACCGCCTCTACGGCCCCGAGGGCCAGCTGCGGCAGTTCATCAACATCTACCTCAACGACGCCGACATCCGCTTCGGGCAGGGCCTCGACACCCCGGTCGGCGAGAACGACGACCTCTCGATCGTTCCCGCGGTCGCCGGGGGGCTCGCCTCGGCCGGCTAGGGCGGGAGATGGCGCGACGACGGGTCCGGCTCACCTTCAGCCCACGGCTGGTGACCGAGCCTGTGATCCACCAGCTGGGCAGCCGTTTCGCCGTGGTCACGAACATCCGCCGCGCCGACGTCACCCGCGACGAGGGCTGGGTGGTGCTCGAGGTCGAGGGCGAGCCGGACGACGTCGAGCGCGCGCTCGGCTGGTGCTCGGAGCTCGGCGTCCGCGTCGACCCGGTGGAGGGCGAGCTGGCCACATGAGCCAGGGCGGGCTTCTCGCGCCGGCGATCGCCGCCCCGGTGCTCCCCGACGACCCGCTCGACCTGGTCCCCGACCGCGCCACCGTCGCGGTGGCGATGTCCGGCGGGGTCGACTCCGGGGTCGCCGCCGCCCGCTGCGTGGCCCGCGGCCTGGACGTGGTCGGCATCACCCTGGCGATGTGGCCGCGCCGCGCCGAGGTCACCCGTGACCGCGGCTGCTGCGGCGTCGACGCCGTCACCGACGCCCGCCGCACCGCCGCCCGCCTCGGCATCCCCCACTACGTGTGGAACCTCGAGGAGGAGTTCGAGGCGGCGGTGATCGCCGACTTCGAGGCCGAGTACGCGGCCGGGCGCACCCCGAACCCGTGCGTGCGCTGCAACCAGCGGGTGAAGTTCGGCGTGCTCCTCGACCGCGCCCTCGCTCTCGGCGCCGGCCACCTCGCCACCGGCCACTACGCCCGCGTCGGCCGCCGCGGCGCCGCCTGGACCCTGCACCGGGGCGCCGATCCCCGCAAGGACCAGGCCTACACGCTCTACCAGCTGGGCCAGGACCGGCTGGCGCACGCGGTCTTCCCGGTGGGCGCCAGCGCCAGCAAGCAGGCGGTGCGCGAGCAGGCGAGCCGCCTCGGCCTGGGGGTCGCCGCCAAGCCCGACTCCCAGGAGCTGTGCTTCGTCGACGGCGGCATCCGCGAGGAGCTGGGGCGGCGGCTGGCCGGGCGCTTCCAGCCCGGGCCGATCGTCGACCTCGACGGGAGCACCGTCGGCGAGCACCGCGGCCTGCCCTTCTACACGGTGGGACAGCGCTCCGGGTTGGGGGTCGCGCCCCGCCGTGCCGACGCCACACCGCTGCACGTGATCGCCCTCGACGCCGCCCGCAACACCCTGGTGGTCGGCCCCAGGGACGCGCTGCTGCGCGACACCGTGGTGGCCGCGGCGTGCTCGTGGGTGGGGGCGCCGCCACCGGTGGGGGAGGAGGGATGCACCGCCCAGCTGCGCGCCCACGGCCAGGCCCACCCCGTGCGGGTCGAGGAGGCGACAGCCTCCGGCCTGCGGCTCCGCCTCGACCCGCCCGCCGCCCAGGTCGCCGCCGGCCAGCCGGTGGTGCTCTACCGCGGCGACGAGGTGCTCGGCGGAGGGACGATCTCAGGCTCTGAGCGCTGACGCGCTCCTGTAGGCTTCCGCCGATGCAACCGAGCGTGGCCGAGATCGTCATCGGCACCCTCGCGGTGGCGCTTGCCTGCACCGGGGGGGCCTACGCCGTGACGGCAGGGCTGCGCCCGGGCAACCGGCTCTGGCTGGTCTGCGCCACCGGCTGCCTGCTGGTGGTGCTGGGGGTGGTGGGGCAGCGGAGCTTCCCCACCGCCGACGCCGTCAGCCGGGTGGGCAAGGACCAGGCCGCCCGCCAGCTGCCCGGCCCCTGGGACGCGGGGGTGGGCATTCCCGTGCTCGGACTCCACGTGACCCCGGTGACCCTGGTGGGGCTGCTCCTGACCGTCGCGGGGACCTCGCTGGTGCTCTTCTTCGAGGCGCCCCCCACCGCTCCGGGGTCGCGGGCCCATGCCCTGCCCCCCCTCGAGGAGGACGACGCGGTCTGATCGTCAGGTGGGCACACGCGGGGCTCTCTATACTGGCGCGCCGTGCCGTCCCTCTCCGCCGTGGCCATCGCCATCATCGTGGGGATCGTCCTGCCACTGGGCCTCCTGGCGGGAGCGCGTGCCCTCGGCGGCAGCGCGTCGGAGGGGCGCGGAGCCGTTCCCGAGCTGCCCCGGCTCCTCCAGCTGACCCTCGGCGCCGTGCTCCTCTACTGCCTGGTGCCCTTCGCCGTCGCGCTGGGAGGACTGGACCACGGGTATACGGTCGCGGAGATGATCCTGTTCGCCGCCCTGCTCGGCGCCGCCGCCCTCTACGTGGCCCGCGCCGGCTCTCGCGGCTGGGGATGAGCCGGTGAGCGTGAACGGACCCCTGTTCTACCTCGGCGCCGCCGCGGCCCTGGCCGGCGCCATCGCCGTGGTGACGGTGAAGGACATGCGCAGCGCGGTGCTCGCCTTCGCCGGCTTCGGCCTGGGCCTGGGCCTGCTGCTGCTGGTGATCGGCGCCGACCTGGTGGCCGGGCTCGCGGTGCTGGTCCTCACCGGGGTGGTGCCCGCGGTGGTGCTCACCGGGATGGTGCTGACCACCGACCCGGCCGGGCCCGGCGACGACGCCGAGGCGCCGCGGCGCCCGATGCTCAGCGCGGTGCTGAAACGCTGGCCGCTCGCCCTCGGCGTCGCCGCCGGGTTCTCCGCCCTGCTCATCGGCGTCGCCGCCACCAGCCGCGGCGACTGGGTGACCGGCCCCTATCCCCCGGAGCTGCTCGACCACGGCACCACCGCCACCCTGGGACGGGTGCTGCTGAGCAGCTACACGCTGCCCTTCGAGGGGGTCGGCGTCCTCCTCCTCGCCGCCGCCGTCGGCGCCACCGTCATCGCCCGCCGCGATCGCATGGAGCGCGACATGGACCGCGCCGAGCGCGAGCGCGCCGAGCGCGAGGAGCGGGTGCGCCGCCGCCGTGAGGACCGCATCCGCGCCCGGGAGGGCCGCCGGCCCGGCGACAGCGGCATGGCCGCGGCGCTGCCGGGCGACGAGGACGGAGGATGAGCATCGGCGTCACCCACGTTCTGGTGGTGAGCGCGCTCATCTTCGGCGCCGGCGTGTACGGGGTGCTGGCGCGGCGCAGCCTCTTCGGGGTGCTGCTGGCGCTGCAGCTGATGCTCGCCGGGGCCGAGGTCGCCCTGGTCGGCTTCGCCCGCTTCGGCAACGCCTCCGCCCAACCCCTCGACGGGATGGCCCTCGCCTTCCTGGCCATCCTGGCCGGCGCCGCCGAGGGGGTGGTGGCCGTGGCCCTGGTGCTGCTCGCCTACCGCCGCCACCGCACGGTGCACGTCGACGAGCTCGACAAGCTCGCCGGATAGGAGTCGCGCATGTACAACCTGGCCTGGGCGGTGGTGCTGGTGCCCCTCGGCGCCTGCATTCTCAGCTACCTGCCCGAGGTGCCACGGCGCGCCGCCCTGTTCTGCATCGCCGGCACCGGGGTGAGCCTGCTGCTCTCCCTGGTGCTGCTCGCCTACCGGCTGCAGCACAACGGCGCGGCCCCCTACCAGTCGGTGATCACGTTCATCACCTTCGCCCCCAACCAGGACCTCGGCGGCGGCGTGGTCGGCGACTTCCATCCCCAGCTCGGGGTGCGCGTCGACGGGCTGAGCGCGGTGATGATGCCGGTGGTGGCACTGATCAGCCTGCTGGTGCAGATCCACTCGGTGGGATCCATGCGGGGCGACGCGGGGCTGCGCCGCTACTTCGCACTGCTCGCCCTCGGCACCTTCGCCATGCTGGCATTCGTCTCCAGCCCGAACTACTTCCACCTCTACGTGATGTGGGAGCTGGTGGCGGTCTGCTCCTGGCTGCTGATCGGCCACTGGTGGCACCGGCCGGAGTCGCTGCGCGCGGCCCGGCGGGCCTTCCTCGTCACCCGGGTCGGCGACGTCGCGCTGCTGCTCGCCCTGGTGCTCACCTACGTCAAGTTCAGCGCCAACGTCGCGCTGCTGCCGAACCCGCCCGGCCAGGATCTCAACGACCCGCTCAGCTTCACCCTGCTCGGTCAGGAGTGGCACCGGGGCCACCTCGGCGCCGTCGCCGGGGTGGGTCCGCGCACCCTGGTGGTCACCGCCCTGCTGCTGCTGGTGGCGGCCGCGGTCAAGTCGGCCCAGCTGCCGGTGCAGAGCTGGCTCGCCGGCACCGCCGAGGCCCCTCCGCCGGCGGCGGCGCTGATCCAGTCGGCGACCGTGGCCACCATGGGCGTCTTCCTGGTGGCGCGCGCCTATCCTCTGTTCCTCGAGGTGCCGCCGGTGCTGGCCGCGCTGGCGGTGCTGGGCGCGCTCACCGCGGTGGCCGGCGCGGTGGTGGCGCTGACCCACACCGACATGCAGCGGATCATCGCCTACGCGACCTCGAGCCATCTCGGCCTCGCCTTCGTGGGGCTGGGGGTGGGCGCGCTGAGCGCCGGGGTCTTCCACCTCTTCACCCAGGCGTGGGCCGTGGCCCTGCTCGTGCTCGCCGCCGCCAACGTGGCCCGCGCCTACGGCACCCGTGACATCCGCCAGCTGGGCGGGGCCTGGGAGCGGATGCCCTGGACCTCGCGCGCCATGCTCGCGGGCTGCGCCAGCTCCGCCGGCGTGGTGCTGCTCTCCGGCTTCTGGTCGCTCGACGGCGTGGTCGGCGGGGTGCTCCGCAACCAGCTGCCCAACGGCGCGTCCGCCCCCGGGCTGGTCCAGGCGCTGCTGCTGATCGCCGTCCTCGCCGCCATGGGGCTGGGCGCGCTCGCCCTGGTCCGCCTCGTCGCGGTCGCCACCCTCGGGGCGCCGGCGCGGCGTCGCGGCTTCCAGCCGGAGAAGGTGCGGGAGGCGCCGACCGGCATGCGCGTCCCCCTGCTGGTGCTCGCCGGGCTCGGTGCCGTGGTCGGCTTCGCCGGCATCCCCGGGATCCGCGCCACCTTCGGGAACGTGATCTTCGCCGGGGCGACGCCGCAGCACGAGCCCTTCTCGCTGGTGGCGCTCCTCCTCACCGCGCTGCTGGGCACGGGCGCCGCCGCCGCCGGCTGGCTGATCGGGGCGCGCCGCGACCCGGCCGCGACCCGGCTGGCCGCACGGGTGGCCGCCGCGGT
>JAQBPH010000318.1:0-8818 GCA_028287625.1 Chloroflexota bacterium
GCAGGTTCGGGCACGTAGAGCGCGCCGCCCTTCTCGCGGAACTCGCTGCTTTTCGCCTCCATGCCCGCCATGCGCGCGGCCTCGGCGCGCAGATCCTGCGTGATCTTCATCGAGCAGAATTTCGGGCCGCACATCGAGCAGAAATGCGCGACCTTGTGCGCGTCCTTGGGCAGCGTCTCGTCATGGAACGAGCGCGCCGTGTCGGGATCGAGCGAGAGGTTGAACTGGTCCTCCCAGCGGAAGTCGAAGCGGGCCCGCGAGAGCTCGTCGTCGCGCGCCTGGGCCCCGGGATGGCCCTTGGCCAGGTCGGCGGCGTGGGCGGCGATCTTGTAGGCGATCACCCCGTCCTTCACGTCCTTGCGGTTGGGCAGCCCGAGGTGCTCCTTGGGGGTGACATAGCAGAGCATCGCGGTGCCGTACCAGCCGATCATCGCCGCGCCGATCGCCGAGGTGATGTGGTCGTAGCCAGGGGCGATGTCGGTGGTCAGCGGGCCCAGGGTGTAGAACGGCGCCTCGTGGCAGAGCTCCAGCTGCAGGTCCATGTTCTCCTTGATCTTGTGCATGGGAACGTGGCCCGGCCCCTCGATCATCACCTGGCAGTCGTTCGCCCAGGCGACCGTGGTGAGCTCTCCGAGGGTGCGCAGCTCGGCCAGCTGCGCGTCGTCGTTGGCGTCGGCGATGCACCCCGGCCGCAGCCCGTCGCCGAGCGAGAAGGCCACGTCGTAGGCGCGCATGATCGCGCAGATCTCCTCGAAGTGGGTGTAGAGGAAGCTCTCCCGGTGGTGGGCGAGGCACCACGCCGCCATGATCGAGCCGCCCCGGCTGACGATCCCGGTGAGCCGCTTCGCGGTGAGCGGCACGTAGCGCAGCCGCACCCCGGCGTGGATGGTGAAGTAGTCGACGCCCTGCTCGGCCTGCTCGACGAGGGTGTCGCGGTAGGCCTCCCAGCTCAGCTCCTCGGCCGTGCCGCCCACCTTCTCCAGCGCCTGGTAGATGGGGACGGTTCCGACCGGAACCGGGGAGTTGCGGATGATCCACTCGCGGGTGGCATGGATGTCGCTGCCGGTGGAGAGGTCCATGATGGTGTCGGCGCCCCAGCGCGCCGCCCAGGTCATCTTCTCCACCTCCTCCTCGATCGAGGAGGCCACCGCCGAGTTGCCGATGTTGGCGTTGATCTTCACCAGGAAGTTGCGGCCGATGATCATCGGCTCGCTCTCGGGATGGTTCACGTTGGCGGGGATGATCGCCCGACCCCGTGCCACCTCGGTGCGCACCAGCTCGGGGTCGACGCCCTCGCGCAGGGCGACGAACTCCATCTCCGGGGTCACCTCACCGCGGCGCGCGTAGTGCATCTGCGTGACCGCGGCGCCGGCCCTCGCGCGCAGCGGGCGGACCGCGTCGGCGCTGCCCGGGTACTCCTCGACGTCGCCGCGCTCCCGGACCCACGCCCCCCGCACCGAGGCCAGCCCGCCGCGCACGTCGGTGCGCACGCTCGCATCGGTGTACGGCCCGCTGCTGTCGTAGACGCGGAAGACACCGGTGCCGTCGCCGTCGCCGAGCACGATCTCGCGCACCGGCACCCGCAGGTCGGCGCGCGAGCCCTGGAGGTGTGCCTTGCGGCTGCCCCGGATCGGTGTGGCGGATGCCGCGCGGTCGGTGGGGGCCTGGGCCATCTGACGTCTCCTGCTGGTGTCACCCGCCGGAGACGCGCACGGGCGGCCGCGGACGGCGGCGCGCACAGGGCGCCCGCTCCTCGGCCGGCCCGCTTTCCCTTCGCTCGTACTAACGAGATCAGGTTCCAGGAGTTGGTGGTCCTGATACCACCTCTCAGCTGCTCGCTCCCCCAGCGGGACGTTATTCGGTTGTCGACGGAGAAGGATACTCCGGCCGCCCTCGCGCACCCCGCCCCACGACGGCGGCCAGCTCCTCGATGGCGGCCAGGCAGCGCCCCGGGTGCGAGAGCGGGATCAGATGGTCGGCCTCGGGGAGCACCTCCAGCCGGATCCGACGATGAGCGGCGGCGAGCTCCTCGAGCAGCCCGACGTCGGGCAGCGGGTCGCTCCCGCCGGTGAGCAGCCGCACCGGGATGCCGGCCTCGACCAGCCAGGCGGGACGGGCGGTCGCCGCCACCACCTCGGCGAAGCTCTGCGAGTACGACTCCCAGGTGTGGCGGACGCCGTCGAGCGCCACCGCCAGGGGCAGCTCGGGCCGGTAGCCGGTGGCGACCCGCCGCGCCAGCCAGGGACGGCGCATGCACATGGCACGGCAGAGCTGCCCGGAGGAGCGGGTGTCGGTGCAGAAGGTGCGCTCGGTCCAGGTCAGCGCCCTGCGGGTGGCGGCCCGCGCCCCGGCGGCGTCGCGGTAGAGCGGCGGCGCGACCAGCACCAGCGCGCCGACCAGCCGGGGGTGGTGGTGGGCGAGGGCGAGCGCGACCAGGGCGCCGAAGCTGTGCCCCGCGACCACCGCGGGGGCGTCGTCGACGCCGGCGGCCGCCATCGCCGCGACCACCGCGGCCGCGTGACCCTCGAGGGTGTAGCCGGAGGGGGGCCACGGGGAATCGCCGAAACCGAGCAGGTCGGGGACGAGCAGCCGGTGGCCGGCGCCGAGACGGTCGAAGGCGCCGCCCCAGACCCGTCCCGAGGCGGGCAGCCCGTGGAGCAGCAGCACCGGGGGGCCGCTCTCGCCGGCGCGCCGCGCCACCAGCGGGCCGCAGGGGATGGCGGGCAGGGGCTCCACCCAGCCGAACCCGTCCCGGCGCCGCAGCGCCGCCTCCCTGCCAGCGCGCCAGCCCATCCTCACGGGTGGAGGCTACCTCAGGCGGTGCGGCGGCACCGACCTGCGATCATCGACCCGCCGGCCGCTGCGGGCCGCGCAGAGCTGAGGGAGGAGGCATGGACTTCGAGCTGAGCGGCGGGGATGCCGCCTTCCGCGACGAGGTGCGCGGCTGGCTCGCCGGGCACCGCGAGCAGATCGAGCACACCAGGGCGGTCGACTGGGAGGCGGGCGGCGAGGCCTTCGAGCGCTACCGCAGCTGGGAGCGCGCCCTCTTCGACGCCGGCCTGGGCGCCGTCGCCTGGCCGCGGGAGTACGGCGGCCGCGGCGCCTCGCTGGTGCAGCAGGCGATCTTCAACGAGGAGTACATCCTCGCCGGCGCCCCCGACCGGATCAACCGGCTGGGGATGGGGCTGCTCGGCCCCACCCTCATGGTCTACGGCACCGAGGAGCAGCGGGCCCGCCACCTCCCCCGCATCCTCGCGTGCGAGGAGATCTGGTGCCAGGGCTACAGCGAGCCCGACGCCGGCAGCGACCTCGCCTCGCTGCGCACCCGGGCGGTGCGCGAGGGCGACGAGTTCGTGGTCGACGGCCAGAAGATCTGGACCTCGCTGGGCCGCTTCGGCGACTGGATCTTCACCCTCGTGCGCACCGACCCGGCGGCGCCGAAGCACAGGGGGATCACCTTCCTGCTCATCGACATGCACAGCCCCGGGGTGGAGGTGCGGCCGCTGGTGCAGATCGACGGCAGCGCGCGCTTCGCCGAGGTGTTCTTCACCGACGTGCGCGTGCCCGCCGCCAACGTGGTGGGGCGCGTCGACGACGGCTGGACGGTGGCCATGACCCTGCTCGGCTTCGAGCGCGGCGGCGGACTCTACGGACCGGCGCTGTTCAACCGCATGCTCCGCGACGTGGTCGAGCTCTCCCGCCGCGAGCCGCGCGGGGACGGCGTCGCCGCCGACGACCCCGACGTCCGCCGCCGGGTCGCGCAGGCGTACATCGAGACCCGCGTCTACGAGCTCACCGTGCAGCGCACGCTCACCCGGCTGGCGCGCGGCGAGGCGCCCGGCCCGGAGGCGTCCCTCAACAAGCTGTTCTGGTCGGAGATGAAGGTGCGCCTCGACGAGCTCGCCCTCGACATCCTCGGCCCGCGCGCCGAGCTCGGTCCGGGCTCGCCGGAGGCCGAGCACGACGGCGGCTGGTACGGCGACTACCTCTACGCCCGCGCCGGCACCATCTTCGCCGGCACCTCCGAGGTGCAGAAGAACATCGTCGCCCAGCGCGTGCTGGGCCTTCCCCGCGAGTAGGAAGCGCGCATGGACTTCGACTTCTCCCCCGAGCAGTACATGCTCCGCGACACGGTGCGCGACCTGCTCCGCCGCGAGTGCACCCCCGCGGCGGTGCGCGCCGCCTGGGCCTCGCCGACGGGACGCTCGCCGGAGCGCTGGCGGAAGCTCGCCGAGCTCGGCGTGGTCGGCCTGACCACCCCCGAGGAGCACGGCGGCGCCGGCATGGACGAGGTCGACCTGGTGCTCATCCTCGAGGAGGCGGGGCGTTCGCTCCTCCCCGAGCCGCTGCTGGAGACCACCGCCGTGGGCGCGCCGCTGCTGGCCCGGGCCGGCTCCGACGAGCTCCGGCGGCGCTGGCTGCCACGGATCGCGAGCGGCGAGGCCGGCGTCACCGTGGGCCTGGCCGGCTCGCCGTACGTCGCGGACGCCACCGCCGACCTGGTCATCCTGGAGCGCGAGGGCGCCCTCCACGCGGTCACGCAGGACCGGCTCACGCTGCAGCCGCTGCGCTCGATGGACGGCGCCCGCCGCCTCTTCGCGGTGACCGCCGAGCTGGGCGACGACACCGTCCTCTCGACCTCGCCGGCGGACGCGCGCTGGGCCTTCGACCACGCCGCCGCCGCCACCGCCGCCGAGCTGGTCGGGGTCGCCGGCGCCATGCTCGACATGACCGTCGGCTACGTGAAGCAGCGCGAGCAGTTCGGCCGGAAGGTGGGCTCCTTCCAGGCGGTGCAGCACAAGCTCGCCGAGACCCTGATGCTCGTCGAGTCGGCGCGCGCCGCCGTGTACTACGCGGCCTGGGCTCTGGCCAGCGACGCCCCCGACGCGAGCATCGCGGCGAGCGTGGCCAAGGCGTACGCGAGCGACGCCGAGCGGCGCGCCAATGCCGAGGCGCTGCAGCTGCACGGGGGCATCGGCTTCACCTGGGAGCATGACCTCCACCTCTGGCTGAAGCGCGGCAAGGCGCTGGAGCTGCAGCACGGCGACGCCGATCTCCACCGCCGGCGGATCGCCGACTGGATCTACGCCCCTGCCTGACCACGGGTCCACGACGATCACGGCGGTGGGTGGCGGGGACGACCTCGCCGGGTTCGCGAGGAGCTACCTGGAGCTGCGGCTCGGGTAGGGTGTCGCGCATGGGAGACGCCCGCCCCCGGGTGGTGATCGTCGGCGCCGGGTTCGGCGGGCTCGCGGCGGCCCGGGCACTGCGCGGGGTGCCCGTCGACGCGGTGCTGGTCGACCAGCACAACTACCACCTCTTCCAGCCCCTCCTCTACCAGGTGGCGACCGCGCTGCTCGACCCGTCCGAGATCGCGTACCCGGTGCGCGCCGCGCTCCGCCGTCACCGCAACGTCGACTTCCGCCTGGCCCGGGTCACCGGCATCGACCTGGAGCGGCGCCGTCTCGCCACCACCGGAGGCGAGCTCGCCTACGACCACCTGGTGGTCTCCGCGGGGGCGGTGAACAACTTCTTCGGCCTCACCTCGGTGGAGGAGCACACCCACGGCCTCAAGTCGCTGGGCGAGGCGCTGGCGGTGCGCAACCACCTGCTCTCCTGCTTCGAGCGGGCGGTGTGGAGCGACGACCCGGAGGCGCGGCGGCGGCTTCACACCGTGGTGCTGGTGGGCGGCGGCGCCACCGGCGTCGAGCTCGCCGGGGCGGTGAGCGAGCTCGTCCACCTGGTGCTCCGGAAGGACTTCCCCCACCTCGACCTGGACGAGGTGCGGATCTGCGTCCTCGAGGCCGGCGACACCCTGCTCGGCGCCTTCGCCCCCTCGCTCCAGCGCGCCGCCATCCGCACCCTCGAGCGCAAGCGGGTGAGCCTGGTCTTCGGCGCCCAGGTGGCGGGGGTGGACGAGCGAGGGGTGTCACTCCGCGACGGCCGCCGCATCGAGGCGGCCACGGTGGTCTGGACCGCGGGGGTGAAGGGCTCGCCGGTGGGTGCCTGGCTCGGCCAGGTCGACCGCCAGGGCCGGATCGAGGTGGGGCCGACCCTGCAGCTGCCCGGCCGTCCGGACGTCTTCGTGATCGGCGACCTCGCTCGGGTGGCCGGCGGCCGGGGCGAGCCCCTCCCACAGCTCGCCCCGGTGGCGATGCAGGAGGCGAAGCACGTCGCCCGGACCATCGCCGGCTCGCTCCGTGGCGAGGCGCCCCGCCCCTTCCACTACCGCGACAGGGGCACGATGGCGACCATCGGCCGCAACGCCGGGGTGGCCCAGATCGGTCCCCTCCGGCTCGGCGGCTTCCTCGGCTGGGTGACCTGGCTCACCGTCCACCTGATGCTGCTGGTCGGCTTCCGCAGCCGCCTGGTGGCCCTGCTGAACTGGGCGTGGGACTACGTGGTCTACGACCGCCCCGTGCGCCTGATCGCCGCGCCCGCCCCCAGCGACCCCGAGGACGCCGAGCGCTGAGCGGCGCAGGAACCGGCGGGGGCCCGCCGTTTCACCCTCGTGAGCCAGCCGCTGCGAGCCCGCACACCCGCCGGAGCCGCTGCGTCGGTGACAATGGCCCGCGAGATGAGCACTGAGGTCACGCCTCGCCCTGCCACCGGCCCGGACACCTCCGGTTTCCAGGTCGGAAAGGAGGACGTCGTCTGCGTGGGCCCGATCTTCGGCCACAACCTGTGGCTGCTCTTCTCCTCCCCGATCGGGCCCTCGCTGCTCGGCCCCCACCCGCTGCTGCTCTCCTTCCTGCGCGGAAGCCTGCCGGCGATGATCACCACCGGCGCGGTCGCCCACCGGGGCGACTTCCCGCTGCTCCTTGCGCTGGCCGCCCCCCTCCTCATCACCTGCTTCTCCGACCCCTTCTACTACTGGGCGGGGCGTCGCTACGGGCGGAAGCTGATCACGTACATGACCGGGCCCAGCCCGCGGGCGCAACGGCGGATGGCGTGGGCGGAGCGCCTGTTCGCGCGCTGGGGGGCGCCGATGATCTTCCTCGCCTACTTCATCCCCTTCCTCCCCCAGTGGCTCTGCCTGATGGCCGCGGGCGAGACCCGGATGCGCATCTGGGTGGTCGCCCTCGCCGACGGCCTCGGCGCGATCTGCTTCGTGACCAGCTACGTGATGCTCGGGTGGTTCATCGGCAAGCCGGCCATCAACCTGGCCAACACCATCTCCCACTACGGCCTCTACCTGACCATCGGCCTGGTGGTGATCGTCTTCGTGGTCAGCTTCCGCCGCGCCCTCGCCCAGCAGGGGCAGAGCAACCAGCCGAAGGAGTAGCGTGACCTTCGGCTCGGGGAGGATGGCCGCGGCGGCCACCCTCCCGGGGAGCTCGGAGCCGCCTGCGCGCGGTACGCGCATGGCACGCTTCTCGGTGACATGAGACGGCTGCACCTCCTGATCTGGCCGGGGGCGCTGGTGGCGCTCTGCGCCGGCTGTGGCAGCAGCGCGCTCACGCCGGCGACCGGTGGGACGGCGACGCGGAACGCGCCGGAGGTGGCCGAGGGACAGGTGGTCTCCAACCGCGGTGGCACGGTCACCCTGGCCGGCGCCGACGGCATCGACAGCCAGTTCGTGGCCACTCCCCGGACACCGGTGACGCGGATCGTCACCGCCGCCGACACCGACATGGCGCCGGGAACCTGCGTGGTCGCCGGAGGGGGGAGCACCGGGGGCCGGCTCACCGCCGCGTGGGTGCTGCTCGAGGGCCCTGCGGGCTGCGCCCACCCGGGGGCGGCGCTGATGCGCGTCCCCGCCGGACTCTCCACTCTGGAGGGGGCGGTCCAGAACGTCGCCGGCCAGCTGGTCACCATCCAGGGCGCGGACGGCGCGGAGCGCTTCGCGATCAGCGCGGCGGCGGCGTTCGGCCGCGTCCTCGACGCCACCACCGCCGACGTGGGCGAGGGGAGGTGCGCGGTCGCCCGTGGCCGGCCCGACGGCTCAGGGCGGCTGCTGGCGCGCCACGTCACCGTCGTCCCCCCGCCGGCGGGAGGCTGCTTCAGCGGGAGTGGCGGCGTCGGGGCTCTGAGCCTCCTGGAGCCGCGTCCCGGCACCGGCGGTCCGGCCGGCCCCGGCGATTCCGCCTCCGGCGCCGGAGTCGCGGCTCCGGCCGGGGTCAGCGTCGGCGGCACCGTCACCCTGCCCAGCGTGGCGCCCATCCCCGCGGCGCCCGAGGGCACGGGGGCGAGGGCGGGAGCGGGGGCGGGAGCGGGGGCGGGGGCGGGGGCGTCCCCGACGTCGCCCCCGGGCGGCTCGGCACCCCTCCAGCTCATCCCCGCGCCGCCGCAGATGCCGGCGCCGAGCGAGCCTCCCCCCGCTTCGACACCAACCCCGAGGCCGGGCGGGCGTGGCTCGGCGCCGTCCGGGGCCCCGGGAGTCCCCGGAGCCACGGGATCGCCCCAGCCACGGTGAGCCCGACCCCCTAGTCCTTCCCGGCGAGCGCCCTCACCAGCCGGGACGCGTCGACGGTTCCCAGCCCGGTGGCGAGGTCGTAGCCCCTCACCGCCTGGTAGCCCTTCACCGTGACCGACGCGGGCGCGCCCGCGTCGCAGCCGGCGCTGCAGAAGGTGAGGCTGTTGTCGCCGCCGATCACGTCGACGATGCCCGAGTCGTCGCGATGGGCGAGCCGGTAGAGGCGGTCGTTGAGCACCCCGAGACGCCGGTCGGCCACCTGGCCGGCGATGGCCACGATGCCGGCGAAGAGCGGGGTCGCCTCGCTGGTGCCGCCCACCAGGTGCCAGCCGCCGGCCGACGCGCGGTGGGTGGGGAAGCTGTGGTAGAAGACGGCGGCGCCGTCGACGGCGGCGCTCATGC
>JAQBPH010000335.1:0-34118 GCA_028287625.1 Chloroflexota bacterium
TCATCGAGACCGGCAACCTGCGAGCCTTCCTCCAGGAGAGCCTCTACGTGGCCATGTTCTTCTCCGGCTTCACCAGCATGTTCGCGTACTGGCTGGGGATCGGCATCGGCAAGTGGCTCGCGGTCTACCCGGCGACCAAGTTCCTGCAGCAGGCGTAGCGGGTCAGATCATGAGAAAGCACAAGCACATCAAGCGCATGGCCTGCCTCCTCGTGGGGATGGTGGGTGCCCTCATGCTCGGTGGTCTGCGGGCGACGCCGGCCCTGGCGCACGGCGAGGCCGCACAGCCCGCGTTCCTGAAGGAGGGGACGATCGCGTTCTGGGACGTCAAGTTCTCCTCCAACACGATAAAGATGGGCCAGGATCTCACCATCACCGGGAAGGTCCGCTTCCTCGAGGGGTGGCCGAACAACCTCGCCGATCCCAGCCTGGTGTGGCTGAGCGCGGTCGCCCAGGGGCCGAGGGTCCTGGTGATGGAGCGCTACATCAACGATCAGTTCACACCGTCCTCGTGGGTCGTCGAGAAGGGCAACAACTACACCTTCAAGGAGGTGCTGCGGGGCAGGTCCCCGGGCACCTACCACGTCCATCCGATGATGGCCACCAAGGGCGCCGGCCCGATCATCGGACCGGGTCAGTACGTCACCGTCGTGGACACCGGGGCCGAGTTCGCCAACAACGTCAACCTGCTGAGCGGTGAGACGATCGATCTCGAGACCTACGGCCGCGGCACGGTGATCTCCTGGCACTTGATCGTCGTCCTGGTCGCGGTCCCCTGGCTGCTCTTCTGGCTGCTCCGACCGCTGGTGATCCGTGCCAAGTACGTGGGGACGGGCGCGGAGGCCGAGCGGCGGCTGGTGAGCAAGCGCGACCGCATGATCGGGTATGGAATCGGCGCCGTGATGATCGTGGTGCTCCTCATCGGCAACCTCATCACCAGCAACAGCTACCCGGTGACCATTCCGCAGCAGACGATCCGCATCGCACCGCCCGCGCTGCCCCCGTCGCCCCAGCTCGCCTCGCTGGATCCCTACACGACGACCGTCACCTATGGACCGACCACCCAGACGGTGCTGGCAACGCTCAAGGTGACCAACACCGGTCACTCCCCGGTCATACTCGACCGCTTCGCCACCGCGAGCTACGAGTTCGCCAATCAGGCGACGCACCCCAACGCTCAGAACCCCTTCACGGTCGACAATCCGAACCCCATCGCCCCCGGCGAGACGAGGAAGCTCCAGGTCACCATGGCCGACGCGGTCTGGCAGACGGACAACCTCATCCCGATCAACGAGGTGCAGCTGATCCTTCGCGGCGTGTTCCTCTTCCGCGACTCGACCGGGACCGAGGCGCCGGTGGAGATCAACGCTCCGATCAACGTCGACTACAAGGTGCTGCTCGAGCACGGCAACGCGCGGCTGCCTCAGCTGCACACGAACCAATTCTGACGTGACGTGGTGATGCTCAGACGACCGACGCGCGCCGCCCTCCTCCTCGCAGGCCTGCTGGCCGGCGTGGTCTCGATCGCGGGGGCACCTCAGGCCTCGGCCCACGGGGGGGGCATCGGTGATTCCCTTCTCGCCGGCTCGATGTGCGCGCAGAAGCTCGACGGCGCCGAGGTCGACCTGAACATCTTCCTCGCCGGCGGGGGGCAGCCGTCCTGTGACGGCATGCCCCCCGGTCCGGCCACGCTCACCTTCGACCTCGTCGACCCGTGGCTCCGGCAGGTCCCGGTGGGCGTGGAGGTCATTCAGACGGACGCCGGCTCGCGTGGCGTCGCCTCCCTGCCGGCGAAGGTGTATCCCGGGGGGGTCGTCTCCCTCCGCGTCAGGCTGGACAGGCCGGGGACGTACACCGCCGCGGTGGTCTCCGGTGGATCGCGGGCCACATTCCCCATCGGCGTCGGTGGACTCGTCAGCGTGGCCTCGGCGGAGCGCTTCCTCAGCACTCCCATCGGGTGGCTGTCGGAGGCTCTGCTGGCGCTCGTCGTCGCTGGCCTGGGTTGGCTCGGCTTCCGGCGCCTCCGCGCGTCGAGGAGAACGGAGCGGGCGAGGAGGGGTGCTGCGACGATCCTGGCGGATCGGAGTGGCGCGGTCGCGCGACCGCACCAGCTCCCCTCCGACGAGGCATCGGGGCCGACGGTGAATGGAAACGGGGCCCAGAGGAAGAAGACGCTGATCGGGCCCTGACCGGGGCTCGCAGCGAACCGTGTCGTGGCAACAGTAAGCAGGGGAGGTTGATGGTGCTGGCGGAATTCGACGTCAACACTGTGTTGTGGGTGTGGATCGTCTGCACCTTTGCAACGGCCCTGGGCATCGTCGGTGTGGTGCTGCTCCTCTTCGGGATCACCAGGAGCGCGCTGATCATCGACGAGCACAGTGATTCCATCATCCTCGCCGCGCTCCGAATCCGTGAGAACACCGGTGCACTCAGCGGACTGCAGACCACGATGGCTGCGGGCCAGGATGTGATGCGCACCGTGAAGGCGGTGGAGGCCGACGGTGCTGAGATCCTGGGAATGGCGGCAGCCGGACCCGGTGGGGGGCTTTGACGAATGCTGGCGATGGCGGATATCGAGGTCTACAGCCTGTGGTGGATCACCATCGGCGTTGTCGCCGTGGTGGTCATCGTCGCTGCCGGGCTGCTCCACAACATTCTGCTCGTGACCAGGGACATCGGCCAGAACGTCGCGAGCATCCTGGGGGTCGGGGCGGACATCCTCGACAACGCGGGCAACCTGCGTGCGCTACCGCGTGTCTACGGGACGGTGGTGACCACCCAGGTCGCCGCGTCGCACGTGAGCGACGTCACCGAGGCCATCGCACGCCACGCGGAAGCATGCCGGCGCTGCCCGGCCTGCGTCAGTCCCAGGCCGGCCAGCCAGTGGGCCGGGCTCGCCTGGGACCGGTAGACGGCAACGGGTTCGATCTTCTTCGAGTACAACGCCGATCACGGAGGGTGTGGACGTGGTGCCAGGACTGCTGCTTGTGTTGACCATGCTCGCGGCGACCGCGCTGGTGGTGGCCGTGGCTGGATACGTGGTCGCCATCACTCGGGTGCTCGACCGGGTCGGGGCCCGGTCCGGCTCCGACCTCGAAAGGGTCGCGGGCGCGCTCCGTGGCATCGCCAACGAGACCACCATGCTCACCGCCGTCGCCGACGTCAACAGCGAGCTCCGCTCCCTGGGGGCAACGCTCCAGACCATCGACGGCAACCTCGTCGCGTTCGTCCAGGCACAGGGGTAGAAACCGAATGAGAATGCTTGCCTTCATCCCAGGTGACGGCTTTCTTGCGGTCTGGGCGCTGTTCCTGCTCGCGGTCGCGGTGGCGGTGCTCCCGGTGGTGGCGCTGCTCCTGATCAGGCTCATCGTGGTCACCGTGAAGCTCAGCCGCAACGCGCGGCTGGCGGCGGAGGCCGCCGAGGACATCCGCGCCAACGTCGCGGCGGCCCCTCACCTCGCCCACACGCTGCAGATCGCCGGCGACCTTCTCGCCGTGGTTCGGATCCTCGAGGGGCACGGTGTCGTGCTCGAGCGGGTGTTGACCCGCCATCTTCCTCCCCGGTTGGTGCGCCGCTGATGCTTGCCTCGCTCAATGCCACCACCCTCGGCTACTTCTCCGGCGTCCTCGGCGCGATCGTCGCCGTGGCCCTGCTCGCCTCGCTGGGGATCGTCTACGCGGTCCTCGTCAAGGTGGGGCGGAGCCTGGCGACCATCTCAGAGACGCTGGGCGATGTCGCCGCCAACACCGATCCCGTGCCCCCCACCCTGGCCGCGGTCAATGAGGGGCTGACCACGGTCGGCACGGAGTTGCGGGCCGTCGAGAATCACCTGGCGACGGGCAAGGCTGTCTTCGCCGGGTACGCCAACGGAAGCATGGGCTGACACGCCCGAGCAGCCCCTCGCACCAGCAGCTCACTCAGGCTCACCAGAGGAGATCCGATGCAGTACCGGCCCTACTCACTGGCACCACGCACCTATGCGCAGTGGCTGTTCGGCTTGCTGGGGGTGATCGTCGCCATCCTGCTGGTGGTCTTCCTCCTCGCGCGTGTCGTGGTCACCGCCAACAGCATCAACGACAAGGCCGCCGACATCCGGTCGCTCGGTGGCACCATCAACGAGAGCACCGCCGCAGTGCTGCAGCTGACCAAGACCAACCAGGTGGCCAGCACCATCCTGGGTGATGTCCATCCGCTCAGCGGGCAGCTCAACACGACCCTCGGTACCGCCTCGGGCATCTCCGGGCTGGCCACCTCGATCAACAACACCGCGGGCTCGATCGATACCGTTGCCGGTCAGATCAAGGGCTCCGCCGACCTGATCCTCAAGGACACCAACTCGATCGTCGCCTCGGCCGCCTCGATCGACAAGGGGGTGACCGACATCGACGCCAAGCTCAGCAGCGTGCTCGGCGCCGTCCAGGCGATCAAGGGCGACAGCGGCAACATCCGTGGCACCGCGGTCAGCATCCAGTCCAACGCCAAGGCGATCGACTGCAAGCTTCCCCCCGCCCTCCTGAACCCGGGCAACACCGTCAACAACTGCGGCGAGGGCTGAGCGGTGACTCGTGCAGGCCTCACCACCCTCTCCTTCGCGGCGTTCGGCCTGCTGGTCGGCTCGGTGCTCATCGCCCTGGGCCTGACCGGGAACGCGCTGGTCTCGACCAACGGCCGGCTCGGCGACATCGACAAGGCGCTGACCTCGATCAAGGGCCATGCCGACCCTCTCACGTACCAGGTCGGCAAGGTCAACGACTCGCTGGTGTCCATCGAGCAGGCGCTCCAGCCGCTGCACGCCCAGGCGGACCAGCTCAACGGCATTCTCGGAGGCGTGCAGCAGACCCTGACCTCGGCCGACGGCAGCCTGAAGAGCATCAACGGCCATGTCACGGCCGCCGAGGCAGACCTCGTCCCTGCTGAGAGCGACCTTGCGGGGACGGACAGGTACTTCAAGCACATCAACCCCAACGTGGGCGACATCCAGGGGAAGGCCGTCCAGGCGGTCACCCTCCTGAGATCGATCGAGAATGACCTGGCCACCATCGAGGGCAAGCTCGTCCAGACCCGGGACCATCTGGTGAGCTCCTGCTCCAAGCTGCCCGGCGGGCTCCCCGGCGCCCAGGGCGGGGCTGCGTGCGGCTGATGGCGACCTATACCACCTCCGACCCCATCGACCGCAGGGCGCGGTCGCTCGTCCTCAGCCTCTGGGTGATGCCGATCGTGGCAGGGGTGGCGGTGCTCGCCGTCGCCGCCGGCATGCTCATCGAGACGCTGGTGCTGGCCAACAGCATCGACGCCAAGGTCACACCCATCAGGTCGTCCCTGGCGGACATCAAGCTCCACACCGACACCATCGCCGTGCTCAACACCGTGGACGCGTCCGCCAAGGGGATCAAGAGCGCGGCGCACCCGCTGACCGACCAGGCCGCCAGCATTCTCGGCGTCGTGAGCACCATCCAGTCGACGGTGGGCTCGATCGACGGCTCGGCTGGCAGCATCGACTCCCACGTTGCGGCCGTCGACGGGACCGTTGGTTCGATCACCTCGGGCTTCACCGTCATCCGTGGCCAGGCGATCAGCATCGACCACGGGCTGGGATCCGCCGTCTCGCTCGCCGACCAGGTGCTGGGGGTCCTCGGGACGGTGAAGGGTGACACCGGCAGGCTGCTGATGACGCCGCTGCTGCCGACCATCAACGACCACGCGAACAGCATCGACTGCAAGCTGGGTTCGGGAGGTGCCTGCCAGTGAACCCCGGTGAGCGCAAACTGGTGCACGGGCTGGCGATCTTCGAGGGGATCGCCCTGCTGGGGGCCCTCGTCCTCTTCCTGATCATCATCGGCAACACCCTGGTTCGCATCAACGAGAACCTGGGGGGTACTCGCGACTCCGCGTCGGCGGTCAACGCCAGCGCCCAGAACCTGCCCGATCTCGTCGACAGCATCACCGCCTCGCTGACGGCCATCGAGCATGACGTCCAGCCGGTCAAGGGCCAGCTCGACCAGATCAACGGCGGGCTGACGGCCACCTCCGGCGGCCTGGCGACCGCGGATGGCCACCTCAGCAAGATCCAGGGCAACCTGGTCCACATCGAGAGCAACCTCGTCGTCGCCGGCAAGGATGACGGCCTCAGCATCGTCGCGTCACTGATCAGCATCAACAACGAGGCGGCCGCGGTGGTCTCCCGGGCGGTCGCCCTGATCAGCTCGGGGGGTGCCATCCAGGGCGACACCTCCAACATCGCAAAGATCGCGGTGCCCATCAACCAGCATCTGGTGAGCATCTCGGGGAAGGCGGGCACCGTCTGCGTCCTCGGCAAGCTCACCAACCCCACGGCGCCGTGCTAGCCCGGATCGGCTTCGACTGACATCAGGACCAACGAAGATGCCTGCCACCGCCGTCCGTCACGATCATCCATCCCTGAGGCGGACGGCGGCGGTGGCATCGGCGTTGATCCTCGGCGGGGTGCTCGGTGGCTGCGGCAGCGCCGCCAGTGCTCAGCCCAAGGCCTCCCCATCACCGCGCGCTGCTGCCGCGCAGTGGCTCCGGCACATCGACGAGCGGGCGGGCTTCTCACTCGACTACCCAGCCTCCTGGAACGTGTACGGGAGCCGTGATCCCGGCGTGCAGTTCCTGGTGGGGCCCGACGACGCCGACTTCGTCCTGGTGCGGGTGATCGCGCCGCTGCCGGTGTGTATCGGGCCAGGCCAGACGCAGGCGATGAAGCAGATCACCGATGGCCTGCTCCTCGATCAGAAGGTCGAGATCCTGCGGGAGGCGCAGGTGAGCCTGGCCGGCCTTCCCGGATGGGAGTACGTCTACAGCTTCGCCGACTCCGCGACCCGGGGGACCGGCGTGCACATCCACGTCTTTCTCTTCCAGGGCAACCGGCTTCAGACCCTGGTCCTCCAGGCGCTGCCGCAGACGCGGCTCCACGACCTGGCCCCCGCCTTCGACCAGGTCCTCGCGCGTTTTCGGACCATGCCGGTCGTTCAGACGGTGCCGCAGAGCACACCCTGTCCGGGCGTGCCGCAGGCGCCCGGCCCGACCGGCCGGTGATCCCGCTCGGCGACCCGGCTGCGATGGACGCCGACGAGGCCCCCAGCCGTCTGTCCGGTGATGCGCGCACTCAGGTCGGGGCCGCGCACCGCCACGCCATCCTGTACGACAGGGAGCGCTGGCGCCGGGTCCGGCTCCCGCTGCTGACCCTGGCGACCATCTCTCTCGTGGTCGCCTTCCTCGCCCCACTCGTCAGCCGGCGTGGGGGCGCGGGCCTCGTGTTGAGCCTGCCCGGCGCCCTGTTGTACGGCATCGCCTTCGACCTCTGGCTGCGCCAGCGGTCCGGATACCTGGCGGTCGAGGGCGGGGACCTCGTGGTGCATCGCATGCGATCGAAGCGATCCATCCCTCTGTCCGAGGTGCACCGCGCGAAGGTTGCGCGCGTGGGGGCCACCGTCAACAACAGGGAGCGGCGCGCCACCCTCCCCCGACCGCGGTCCCGGTGGCTCGAGACCGACGCCCTGACGGTGCGGCTCGACACCGACTCCGAGGCTCTGGAACGGCTGGCTCAGGTGCTGGGCCAGCAGTTCCTCTTCGGGCGGGTTCTGGTCGTGCCCGTCCTCGACCCGGAGGGCCTGCTCCGGGAGATGGAGGAGAACACACCCCAGGTCGCGCCACCGGCGCCGCCCCGTCGACGGCGCCGTCCGTGAGCCAGCGCAGCCGCGCCATGGTCCTCGGGTCCGAGGTCTCGCCGGGTGAACGATCATGAACTGCGTTCCCACGCAGTCGCTTCTTGGAGGGACGGAGCAATGGCGGTGCCAGTGAAGCAGGATCCCACCTTCTACCGCTCACCCACGGAGGCGATGGAGGCACCCACCGAGACCCTGGCCTACCTCGTGACGTTCGACCGGCAGGCCAGGCGTCCCGACCGCCTGGAGGTGCTCGACACCGACCCCACCTCCTCGACCTATGGGAAGGTGGTGGGCGGGCTGGACATGCCCAACGTCGGCGACGAGCTCCACCACTTCGGTTGGAATGCGTGCAGCGCGGCGCTGTGTCCAGACCATGGACCGATGGGCGGGTTGGAGCGCCGCTACCTGATCATCCCCGGGTTGCGCTCCTCCCGCATCCACATCGTCGACACCAAGCCCGACCCTCGGAACCCGAGGCTGGTCAAGGTCATCGAGCCCGAGGAGCTGGCTCGTCGCGCCGGCTACAGCCGTCCCCACACAAGTCACTGTGGAGACGATGGCATCTACATGAGTGCGCTCGGCAACGTGGCCGGCGACAGCCCGGGCGGCATCTTCGTCATCGACGCCGAGACCTTCCAGGTGCTCGGCCCCTGGGAGGTCGATCGTGGACCGCAGCGCCTCGCGTACGACTTCTGGTGGCACCTCGGGCACGACACCATGATCACCAGCGAGTGGGGCACGCCGAACATGATCGAGGGCGGCCTCGACCCCGAGCTGCTGCTCGCCTCGAAATACGGCCACCAGCTCCACGTCTGGGACCTGGCGCGGCGCCGGCACCGTCAGGTGGTCGACATCGGCGCCGAGTACCAGATGGCCCTCGAGCTGCGTCCGGCGCACGATCCCACCAGGGCGTACGGCTTCATGGGCGTGGTCGTGTGCCTCAAGGACCTCTCGGCCTCCGTCTGGCTCTGGGACCTGGCCGAGGGTGGCTGCACCGTCCAGAAGGTCATCGACATCCCCGCGGAGCCAGCCGATCCGGATCTGCTGCCTCCGCTCCTCAGGGACTTCAAGGCGGTGCCACCGCTGGTCACCGACATCAACCTCTCGGTCGACGATCGGTTCCTCTACGTATCCTGCTGGGGAACCGGCGAGCTGCGCCAGTACGACGTGTCCGATCCGCGACACCCGCGGCTGACCGGGTCGGTGCGCCTCGGGGGGATTGTCCGGCACGCCGCCCACCCCGCCTCGGGACCGCTGAACGGCGGCCCTCAGATGGTGGAGGTGAGCCGTGACGGTCGCCGCGTCTACCTCAGCAACTCGCTCTACGGCGCCTGGGACGAGCAGTTCTATCCCGAGGGCATCCGCAGCTGGGTGGCCAAGCTCGACGCCTCCCCCGAGGGCGGACTCGACCCCGACCCGGCCTTCTTCACAGAGTTCGAGCAACGCGCCCACCAGATCCATCTCGAGGGCGGCGACGCGTCGTCGGACTCGTACTGGTCCTCGTGAACATGCCGGCGCCGCGCCGACGCGCGCTCCGGGTGACCGTGGGTTGTCCATGGTGGGACCGGATGACAGACAGACAGGCGGGCTCGGTGCGCCGCAATGCCCGCGCAGAGCAGTTTCAGCTGAGGAGGTCAGTGCCGTGCCTGGGGTCAAGATGATGGTGATGTACCCGCAGCCGACGGATGTCGACGCCTTCGAGAAGGTGTACCTGGACGAGCATGTGCCCCTGGCCGTCGAGAAGCTGGCCGGCAAGACGAAGATCGTCGCAACCAGGGTGACGGGCTCGCCGGACGGTGCGCCGGCCTTCTACCGCATCGCCGAGGTGCACTTCCCGTCGATGGACGCGTTCAAGGCGTGCGCCGGCTCCCAGGAGGGGAAGCTGACGCTCGCCCACGCCTCGGCCATCTCGACCGGGGGCCCGCCCGTCGTGCTCGTCGCCGAGGAGGAGACGTACACCTTCTGATTGGCCGCGGGTCGCATTGCCGGCCGGCGGAGTGATGCGAGGAGCGCAGGGGGTCAAACCGTCATGCTTCGTCTGATTCCGAACCCACCGTCCTGGTTTCGGTGGGTGTTCATCGTGTTCGGCTTGCTGTTGGGGGCTCTCACGGTGGAGAGCATGGGGAGCGGACGCCCCGTCGAGGCATCGTGGGAGGGGATCGTGGCAATCGGCTGCCTGGTCGCCGCCTTCCTCGAGTTCCGGCGCGTGCAGAGCAAGGGATGATGACCCGCGTCCAGACCGATATCGCCAGACCACGCCTCCTCCGCACCGGCGCCGCGCTCTTCCTGCTGGCCCTGCTGTGCGCCGGCTGTGGAGGGCAGGAGGCACCCCTCCGGATCGGAGCGGTCTTCCCGCTCAGTGGGCCGCTCGCCGGATATGGCCACGAGGAGTACGACGGCGCTCAGATCGCCGCCGACATGGTGAACGCCGACGGTGGCGTGGCCGGACGTCCCATCGAACTCGACGTCCGCGACCTCCACGACTCCGATTCCGCTCCGGCGCGCATCGCGGAGCTTCAGCGCGACGGCGTGCCCGCGGTGCTCGGAGCGTACTCGTCGGCCCTCTCCGTCCCCGCGAGCGCCGCCGCCGCGAGCCGGGGGATGGTGTACTGGGAGGCGGGTGCGGTTGCCGACCGGCTCACCGGGCGCGGACTGGACCGGGTCTTCAGGGTGGGCGCGGCCGGTGCCAACCTCGGCGACAACTCAGGACACTTCGCTGCACGCGAGCTTGCGCCGCGCCTGGGTCGCAGCCCCTCCGCGATCCGGGTCGGCCTGGTGGTCGCCGACGACGACTACGCCCACTCGGTGGCCGACGCGGCCGCGGCGACGGTGCAGGCGGAGGGGATGCCGCTGGTCGACACCGAGGTCTACAGTCCCTACCTGCCACGCTGGGAGCCGGTGCTCGCCGGGGTGCGCGCTGCGCATCCCGACATCCTCATCATCGCCACCGATGTCCCTCAGGGCGTCGCCTTCCGGCGAGCCATGCTCGCCAGCGGGATCCATGTCGGCGCCCTCATCGGGTCGACGATGGCCCAGTGCGGCCCCGAGTTCGGCGCCGAGCTGGGGCAGGACGCGGTCGGGGTCTTCGCCTCCGACCGTCCCGGCCCGGGCTTCGATCCGTCGCGCCTCGCTGCCGCCGGCCGGCACGTCTACGATCGCTTCAGGGCCCGGTGGCGCGCGCGGCGCGGGGGCATTCCCACCGAGGAGGGGTTGAGCGGCTTCACCGCTGCGTGGGCGCTCTTCCACCATGTCCTTCCCCGAGCGGGTGCCATCGGCGGCGTCGACCCGGCGCACATCGCGGCCGCCGCCCGCAGCATCGACCTGGCCGAGGGATCGCTGCCCAACGCCGCCGGGCTGCGCTTCGCCACCACCTCCGACCGGCTCGGCCAGAATCTCCGTGCCGCCGCGGTGATCTGGCAGTGGCAGGCGGTTCGGGAGAGCGTGGTGGTCTGGCCGGGTGCGTACGCCACCGGCCGGCTCGCGATGGTGCCGCTGCCGCGGTGACGGCGACCGTCCCGCGCGACACCGCCGCCACGGTCGGGCGCCTCATGCTCATCGTCGGCGCGCTCGTCGCGGCGATGAGCATCCGCGTCGTCCTCGGCAGCACCTCCTCGCTGTCGGGCCTCGTCTTCGCCGTCCTCGTCGGGGGAACGGCCGTCGTGGCCGGCTGGCGACCGGCGGCTCCACGACCCATCGCCATCGCGACGGGCGTCGCCGGAACCCTCCCTCTGTGCGCTGTGCCGCTGGCGCTCCGGCTCGGCGGTCACGCGTTCGTGCTGGGTCCGCTTCCGCTGGCGCTCCTCCCCGGCTGGGCCGTGCTCATCCTGCTCATCTCCGTCGCCGAGGAGGCGCTGCTCCGGGGAGCGCTCTTCGACGTGATGACCGTCCTGGCCGGAGAGGTGGCGGCCGTCGCGGTGGCAGCGATGACCTTCGCAGTGCTTCACGTTCCGATGTACGGCTGGTGGGCCGTGCCCATCGACCTCGCCGCCGGCGTGTGGCTCGGCGGCCTCCGCCTCGCCACCCGCGGTGTCGCGGCGCCGAGCACCGCCCACGCCCTCGCCGACCTCGCATCCTGGTGGCTGCGGTGAGCCGGCGGGGGTGGCGCTCCGGGGGAGTCCTCGCCACCGGGATCCTTCTGCTGGCCCTGGCCTGGTGGCGTGCGCCGCTCGCCTCGCCACCACTCTACGAGGGGCAGCCGGTCGCGGAGCCCTACCGCTATCTCCACGCACCGCCGGGGTTGGAGTCCAGGCTGCCGCCGAACACCGGCCACGTCACGCTCCCGCTCTATGGCGGGCAGAGCCCGGCGGTGGCCCTCGGCACCGAGGAGGCGCCCTCCCAGGCGCAGGTCCTCGCTCCGGCAAACGCCTTCGTCGCGCCTGCGGGAGCGCACTCGATCGACGTCGACGTCGCCGCGGTCGGGCCCCCGGCGGCGCTGCCGGAGGGCGATCAGCTCGACGGCAACGTGTACTCCATCACCGTCACCGCCGGCACCGTTCCCCTGGCCATCCGCCCGGGTCAGGTGGTGACCGTGATCCTCCGCAGCCCCGCGGGAGCCCAGAACCCCACGATGCAGCTGTACGCCGGAGGCCACTGGACTACGCTCACCTCCCGGCCGCTCGGTCTCGGTGGGACCGGTGCCGAGAGCTTTGCCGCCAACGTCCCCATGCTCGGAGCCGTCGCTCTGGTCGCGGCGGGACAGGGGGGAGGCGGCGGCTCCGGATCCCTGCCGCTCCTCGTGGCCCTCCTCGTCGCCGCGCTCGCGATCGCCGGTGGGGTGCTGCTCCTGATCGGCAGCCGCAGGAGGCGGAGAAGCCATGAATACGAAGAGTGACAAGGGCGAGATGCAGGCCGTGATGATCGATCAGCAGGTGACCCGATCCGCCATGACCAGGACCGCGGAGCGGGTCGTCGAACTCATCCGCTCCCTCTCCGGGGACACCGACGTCGCTGTCCCCCGATCCGAATGGACGGTGGGCCAGGCCGCGGCCCACCTCCTGGTCGTCTGCCGGGTGTTCACCGATGCCGCCGAGGCCCACGAGGGCCGGTGGCTGCCGTACGTCCCCGACATGGCCGAGTGGCGGCAGCGTCTTGCAATGTTCAACGAGCGCACGATTGCGCACGTCATGGGAGACACCGACGGGCTCGCCGACGAGCTCGCCACCGCCATGCGGGCCTTCCTCACGGCGACGGACGGTCGATCGGGCGATGACCGTCTCGGCACCCCCTGGTACGGCACCGGAGCCACCCTCACACTCGATGCGGTGAACGGCCTCGTGCTCGGCGAGCTCACGCTGCACGGCTACGATATGGCCCGGGCCGTGGGCATCTCCTGGCCGCTCGACCCCGAGCACGCTCGGCTCATCATCGGGGGCGTGTTCCCGGCGATGATTCCGCTGATCGCAAAGCCGGACGCCATCCGGAGCGTGACGGCGTCGTATGACATCTCGGTCCGCGGCGGACCGCGCTTCGTCGTCGCCTTCGAGCGCGGCCAGGTGTGTGTGGAGCCCTTCACATCGCAGCGAGTGGACTGCCACATTCAGGGCGACCCGGTGACGTGGCTTCTCGTCGGCTACGGGCGAGTGCCGCAATGGGGGCCGATCGCCCGGGGCAGGCTTCGGGCGTGGGGTCGCAGGCCCTGGCTGGGCCCGAGGTTCAAGGGCCTGCTCTCCAATCCGTAGGTGGACGCACGTGCTGGCCTTGCGGTATCGCTGGTGGATGGTGGTCGCGGCGATTGCGATCGTCGCGTCCCTGGCTTTCGTCACCTGTCAGGCGGTCGCCTCACGCGCGTCGGTCACGACCTATGCGGACGGGCCTGGTCCGAGCAGGCTTCGGGTCCTGTTCATCGGCAACAGCCTCACCTACGTCAACTCGATGCCCGGGATCGTCGCCGGCATGGTCCGATCACGCCACCCCGAGCTCGCGCCCAGGCTGGTCATGGTTGCGGCGGCCGGGTACTCCCTGGAGGAGCACAACGCGAACGGGCGCGCCGCCGAACTGCTGCGTGAGAACCGGTGGGACGTGGTCGTGATCCAGGAGCGGGGCGGCTACGCCATCGATCATCCCGCGGAGACGCGTCAGTACGCGGGTCTCCTCGCCGGCGCGGCCCGGCGTGCGGGGGCGGTCCCGCTGCTGATGGTGGACTGGTTTCAGGCGAGTTCCTCGGAGCCCCCGGGAGCCGCCATCACGGCGATCGCCACGCGGCTGGGCGTGCGCACGCTGCCGGTCGGACCGGCTCTTGCCCGCATCCACCACGACCTGCCCGACGTGGAGCTCATCGTCTCCGATGGCCAGCACCCGTCCCGGTCGGGCTCGTATGCGATCGCCTGCATCGCCTACGCGACCATCCTCCATGAGAGCCCCGAGGGGCTCCCCACCCGATTCGACCTTGTCGAGCCCGACGGCCGCGAGCAGGTCGGCGGAGGGCTCGACGCGGTCACAGGCAGACGGCTGCAGGCTGATGCGTGGCAGGCGATCGCCAGCAGTCCACCGACCGACTGGCGCCCGCAGTCGCGAGCAGGAAGCCGCCGGCAGGTGGCGCTGCGGACATCGCCGCCACGTCGATGGTCGGGCTCGCTGCCGTGATCGGCGTTCCGGGACTCTGCACAGGGGAAGGTGGCCAAACGGTCGTTTGCACAGTGAGCGACTGGTGCCGGACCGCTGTCAACTGGACTGCGGCTCCACAATGCGGTAAGCTCTTGCCGGACGCGAGCCACCTGCTCGCTCGGCAGCCCTCCACACAATGTCCCGCAGATGGCGTATGTCCTCCAGCCAGATGTTCAGACGAGGCGCGGCAGGTGAGCCCGAAGTGCTGGACTGTCGGCGGTCGGCGGGTTCCACTGGTGGTGGAGGCTGCCCCGGTATGGGGTGTCGAAGTTCGGCTCCAATCCGGAGTGGCCGTGACGTCACGGCCTCGATGCAAACCGAGGAGGACCAGTCATGCGAGCGGATGAAGTCAAGAAGCGCGAGGTTCGGGACCACCCCGCACCCCTGGTCGTTCCCCTGCCTCAGCCGGTCAAGCTTCCGGAACGAGAGGTCGCAGCACCACGTCGTTGAAACCGCCGCTCATCGGGTATCGCTGCTGGGTGGCGGACGCGGACGGCAACCTGACCAGCCTCGTCTACGAGGACTGCACGTGGCCCGTGCACGAGGACATGGTCGCGACCTGCTACGGCGAGTTGCCCACCCCTGTCGACGAGGAGCACCCGGCTCCCGGGGAGGCATGCCAATGCGGGATCTACGCATGCACGCGCCCCGAACGGATCATGGTGGAGTATCCGACGTTTCCCCTCCTGGGAGCGATCATCGCCCGCACCTACCGCCTCAACACCAGGGGCAGCCGTTGGATCACGGCCCTGAGTAGGAAGCTCAAGTGGCGGTCTCCGACGATGGTGGCCGGGGCGGTCCTGTGCACCGGCGTCGTCAGCTATGGCGACAACGTGATTCGGGCTTCACGGGCCAGGATTCTGTGCCTGACGGATGGCCCCGCCGGCTCCGCTCCCATGGAGGCCGAGAGAGAGCGCCTGCACCGGCTTGCGCACTGCACCCGGCGCTACGGAGTCCCCGCTGTCCCCTGGGACAGCCTGGCCAGGTACGCCGCGGAATTTGGGGAGGCTGCGACTGTGTGATGGATGAGTCTGCGATGTCTGAGTGGGGTCGACCGGACGCGAGCGGAGCAGAATCGGATTGCGCGTCCACCAGTTCCCGGCGCACGTTCCTGATCGGTGCCGGCACGGCCCTGGTCGGGGGCCTCATCACCGTCACCACCGAACGTGTGGGTGCCAGCAGTCGATACCCTGCGGCGGGTGGGAGTGCGAGCTCGGGAGTCTCGCGGACGCCACTCGGCCGGGGACAGGTGACCCGGGGCGCTCCCATGGTGGTGGAGCAGGGGAGCGACCTGGCGGTCGATGCGGTCGTCATGGCGCCCGGCGGCACCACGGGCTGGCACACCCATCCCGGTCCTGAGGTCATCGTCGTGAGGTCCGGCGTCCTCACCTTTCGACGCTTCGATGGCATCACCTGCCAGACGGAGAAGGTGTCGACCGGGCAGGCCTTCGTCGGGGCGGCCGCACACCAGCTGCATGCAGCCGACAACGAGGGCTCCGAGCCCGTCGACTTCATCGCCAGCTTCTTCGACGTCCCCCACGGCGGGGCCACCCGCTCCGACGCCAATCCCCCTCCGGGCGGCTGCCACGGGACTCTGCCATCACCGCCCGGGCCAGGCATCGCCGGGCCGGCTCACGGTGGCGGAGGTGGACCGTCACCCTCGGGTCGATGACCTTCGATGACCACCCTCCCCACCCGATCCCACACGAACGAGTGTGAGGCTCCCGCCCGGTCGCTGAGCGCATTGCGCATCTTCTTCGGGCTGGTCTACCTCACCAACGGCCTCGCCAAGGTCACCGGCCTGGGGATCTTCACACTCGGCCCCTGGAGATCGTTTCTCATCAACTACGACCGCGCGAGGGAGATCCTCCGTGAGGACGCCGCCACCAGCTTCGGCGCGTACCACGACCTCGTCACGAAGGTGGTGCTGCCGCACTACGCCGTCTTCGGAGTTCTCGTCACCGTTGTCGAGGTGCTCGTCGGGGTGGGGCTGATCACCGGTCTGTGGGGCCGGTTCGCCGCCCTCGGTGGCGCTCTGCACACCCTCAACCTCCAGATCGCCGCCCTCGGCCACGGCGAATGGGCCTTCGAGTACCTGGTGGTCATGGTGCCGCTCCTGTATCTCGCGGTCGTGCCGTCGGGGCATCTGCGGGTGCTCGACCGCGCCCACGGTCTCGTCCGGCCGACCAGTGGCCAGGGCACGGCAGCGCCATGAGCCGCGAGCGCCTCCGGCCGTGACGCCCCTCGCGCCGGAGGTGGTCGTGAGTCGCCGGCTCCGGCGAGGTGCGAGACGGCAGGAGCATCGTCGGCCTGCTGCTGGCGCGAGAACGTCTCGGTCGCCCGGCCCCCGTGAGCGCCTGATCCGACACGGCTCAGCGAGCAGCCGGCCGGCGCGGAATGCTCACGCACTCAGATCAGATGATGCCTGCGGGCGACCGCCAGGGCTTCGACCCGGTTGCGGGCGTCGAGCTTCTCGAGCAGCGATTGCAGGTAGCTCCGCACGGTGCTGCGGGTGAGGTTGGCGACCTCGCAGATCTCCTCGGTGGACCGTCCCTGCGCCAGGAGCCACAGCATCTGTCGCTCTCGAGGGGTGAGACCCAGGCTCCGGCCCTCGTCCTCTCGAGCGGGTCTGGAGCGTGAGGCCAGATCCGGCCGGACACGTGCATCGACCACCAGCGCCCCGGCGTGGATGTCGGTCAGGGCCCGGATCAGCTCCCCCTCGCGGGTGTCCTTCACCAGGATCCCAGCCGCGCCGGCGTCGAGACACGCGTCGAGGATCTGGTGGTCGACGAAGCCCGTGAGGATCACCGTCTTTGCCCACGGGGCCACGGTCCGCAGCTGGTGGCAGAGCTCCGCGCCATACAGATCGGGCAGGGACAGATCGGTGAGGATGATGTCCGGTCGCAGGGAGGGTGCCATCGCGACGGCATCGCGACCGGTGAGCGCCTTCCCGATCACCCGCATGTGGCTGGCCGCCCGAAGGAGATGCTCGATGCCCTCGAGCACGAGCGGATGGTCGTCCACCAGGAAGATCCCGATGTCGGGCGCGCCCGTGGTCACTGGTCGGGGTTCACGGGCACCGAGGCCCGGAGGGTCAGGCCGCCGTCCTCGTTCGTCAGGATGACCAGCCGGCCGCCCATACCCTCGATGCGTTGGGAGAGCCCCACCAGCCCCCAGCCGGTGCTCCCCGCGGGGTAGGGTCGCAGCTCGAAGTGCGGTGTCAACCCGACGCCGTCGTCCTGGATGATCACGCTGACCTCTGACCCGGTGAAGTGGACGGTGAGGATCACGCTCGTGGCCGCCGCATGCTTCTCCACGTTGTGCAGACCCTCGCGCACTGCGGTGATCAACGCCACGGCGACGGCGCGGGGAAGGGCGATGGGCGTTCCCAGCACCACGACGTGGACCGGTACCCCACTTCTCTGCGAGAACGCATCGGCGTCGACGCGTGCCATGATCGAGAGCGCGTCGTCCCCCGTGGCCTCCCCGATGGTGTGGAAGGTCTCACGGAGAAACGAGGCGGCCCGCGAGGCCTGAGCCTCGATCTCCTGGAGCTGGCAGACGAGGTCCGGAGCCACCTGGGTGGCGCGCTCCTGGCCACGCTGCGCCGACACGCCGATCCCGAAGAGGATGTGGCCCAGGTGGTCGTGCAGATCGCGGGCGATGCGGTAGCGCTCGGCGTGCACCGCCTGGTTGACCGCCCGCTCCGCGGTCAGGGCGGCGAACAGCGACGGCGCGAGGCTGCCCGCCAGCCTCAGCTGAAGATCGAGCAGCCGATCGCCCAGCTCGCCCACGGAGCGGCGGGCGGCGTAGAGCACCCCGAGTGCGTGGCCACCATGGCTGATGGGCACTCCGCTCATTCCTCCCACGCCCTCGCCGTCCACGACCACACTGCAGTAGTCCCTGGTGATGGACGGATCGTGGGCGTAGTCGGCGACCGCCACGGGCGCCTCCGTGGCGAGGACCTTCCCGCCGATCCCTGCGCCCCTGTGGACGCGCAGTTTCCCGAAGGCCTCGGTGCGCCCTCCGGCGACGCCGCGCATCTGCAGAACGCCAGGTGGTTCCTGGATCGCGACGGACACCAGGTCCATGCCCAGGCAATGGCGAGCCTCCGCGGCCGCCCGCACCGACCAGACGCTGCTCTCGACCAGGCCGTCGAGCCAGCGGCCCATCTCGACGAACTTGTCGAGGTCGGCGAGAGCCTGGTTGACGGCGTCATCGTCGAGCTTCCGGCGCCGAAGAGCGGTTCGTAAGGCCGTTCTCATTGGGCTATCCTATCGAGAAGTTCCGAATGCCGAAACTGTCCAATCGTGGGGGCCTCCCGGGCAGCCCTGTTCGCGTCGACGGCGAGGCGACGCCTGATGAACCCGGACGGCGGGGTCGCGGCGCGGGAACCCTCCGAGACCGGCACGCGACCATGTTCTGGCTGGGTGTCCAGACTGTCGATCGGGTCGACGGACGCGCGCTGAATCGGTACCATTGACCCGACGTGCAACGCATCTCCGTGCCCTCCATCGTGCCCTGGTCGCATGGGCCCCGCACGCTGGGCCACTGCATCCTCGGTGGCCTGCTGGTTGCCGGTCTGGCGGCCTGTGGCGGTGGTGGCCTGCCGGGCGCCACGCCCTCCTGCAGCGCCCCGGACAGACTGGTCGTGAGCAACCGATCGGTGGGAAGGACCATCTCGATCACCGTGACCGCTCAGGACGCAGCGCCCTGCCGCATCAAGCTTCCGGTCCAGGTCTCCGTCGCCGGCGGCTCGCCGGGGGGCGGCAATCCCGAGGTGCGAGGAGATCCGGCCTCCGCCACCGTGGTGGGAGACGGAATCCTCGACGACGGGCCACCGTTTGTCGAATTCGTCTGGGCGAACTGGTGCGGACCGCAGCAGCCTCCATTCGCGCTGACGGCGATGGCCGCCCGCGGGCGGGTGGCAGCGACAGATGAGCTTCCAGCGGGGCCGGCATGTGACGACCCGTCGAAGCCATCGACGCTGACCCTTCACAGCACGGGGCCACCCCGGTTGCAGCCATAGAGGGCTCGCCGGCCGGGTTCCAGGCCGGGGTCACCGACGCACGGGTCACATGTTCAGGGCGACGCTGACGATCGTGGAGACGAGAGCGCAGACGTAATGACCGACGAGGAAGCCGGCCAGCGTCACAAGGGGAGCGCTCACGAGGAGCACCAGGAGGCGGACACTGGTCCTCCCGAGCAGCGGACGCCTGCCGGAGGCGCCCCTGACGGCCGTGGGCGAAACCCTCACGCTCATGATGATGTCCCTGTGAGGCCGACGGATGCGGCGCGTTGAGAGGCTGCAATCCTGCACTGAATTATAAACGACCGAATTGCGGTTGTCTCCCCATTCCCCGGCCGGTATGATCGACCAGAGGAGTCAACGCGGTCGCCGTTGGGGCTCCGTCGCACGACGTGGGTGCATCACTGTGACGTTCGACACGATTGGTGGAACTACGGTGACTGACGGTCGCGTCAGTTAATTGGTCATCCGTGTGGGGGCGTACTATGCTGTCGGCGCGGGATGGATCCCGGGCGATGTGCGGGGAATGGGCGGGGCCACCTGCCGGTGGTGCGGGGGATGCGGGGATGGTAGCCAGCTTGGGTAGGCCTCCGGGCGGCGCCCTGACGAAGTTCGTCGCCCCGGAGATTCTCCTGGGGATGGGTGCGCTGAGCGAGATCGGCTTCGCGGTCCGCCGGATGGGAGCCGTGCGCCCGCTGCTCGTCAGTGATCCCGGGGTGTCGGACGCGGGATGGGCCGATGAGGCGCTGTGCCACCTCAGGGGCGTGGGACTGCTGCCGACAGTGTGGACGGGCCTGACCCCGAATCCGAAGGACGTGGAGGTGCACGCCGGATTCACGGTCTACCAGGAGCACGAGTGCGACGTCCTCGTCGTCGTGGGCGGAGGCAGTTGCATCGACGCTGCCAAGGGCATCGCGATCCTCGCAAGCAACGGGGGCAGGATCCTCGACTACGAGGGCGTCGACAAGGTCGTCCGGCCGATCCCTCCGATCGTCGCGGCGCCGTCGACCGCAGGCACGGCATCGGACCTCTCGCAGTTCGCGGTCTTCACCGACACGGCACGCCATGCCAAGGTTACGCTGATAGGCCACGCCCTGGTCCCCGACATCTCGATCACCGATCCTCGTTTGCTGATGACGATGCCGTCGTGGCTGACCGGGACCACTGGGCTGGATGCCCTGACACACGGCATCGAGGCGTTCGTGTCCCGCGCCTCCAGCTGCCTGACCGACGATTACGCGCTGAGCGCGATCAGCCTGGTGCATCGCCATCTGCTCATGTCGCTCGAGCAGCCGGACTCGGTCGAGCACCGACTTGGGATGGCACGGGCGAGCATGTCTGCCGGCCTCGCGTTCAGCAACGCACTCCTCGGTGCCACCCATGCGATCTCGCATCAGCTGGGTGGCGCCCTGGACCTGCCTCACGGCATGCTGAATGCGGTGCTGCTTCCCCATGTCATCCGCTACAACGCCGAGGCGGTCCCCGATCGCTTCCTGCGCGTGGCCACGGCCTTGGGCCTCGATACCGATCGCATCTCGTCAACCGAAGCCGGGGAGGCCGCCGCAGCGGCCGTCACGGAGCTGGCCACCTGCCTGGGAGTGCCCCGCCGGCTGCGCGACATCGACGTCCGGCGGGAATGGCTGCCCTCCTTCGCCGAGACCGCCCTGCAGGATGCCTGCATCACCACCAACCCAAGGCCGGTGACCAGGGAGCATGTCCTGGCGCTCCTCGAAGCCGCTTTCTAGGCGGAGGAGCCGACCGGATGAGTGTGGAGGCGGAGCGCGACGAGGCGCTGGCCCTGCTGACCGGCGTCCGGTCGTACAAACTCTCGTACTACAGCGACTACGTCCACACGGCGAGGAGGCTGGACCGCAACATCCGCGCTCTGGCCGTGGCCTCTCGAACGCTCACCAGTCTGAGTGGAGGCCCGGCGGAGGTCCTCAGCGTCGCTGTGGTCTCGGCCGTCGAGGTCTTCGGGGGCGAGTGGGCAGCGGCGGCGTTCGAGCACTCGACTGTCGCGCAGACGCCTCACCTCGTGGTTGCCGAGGCCAGCGGGCTCGTCGACCCGTCGCTGTTGTCCGACTCGACACGTCAGGTTCTCGACCAGGTCAGGGAGTTGGCGCCGGGCCGCGTGGAGGCCCTCTCGCTGTCAGGTCGACCCACCCTCATCGCTCCATTCGTCTGGCAGCAGCAGGTCTGCGGATGGCTCGTCGTCGCGCTCCCCCTGTGCCGCGAGATCGAAAACGCCGATCGGGCGCTGCTTGCGACCCTCACCAATCACATCATCGCGGCCGCGCAGAGCAGCTTCCTGCTCACGCGGAGCGAACAGTTGCGTGCGGAGGCGGCGCGGTCGTGTGACGAGGCCCTGGCGACGGCCGCGTCGCTCCAGGCTGCGAACGCTCAGCTGCGCAGGGCTCATGCCGCCCTGGCGGAGGCCCGTCAGCGTGAGCTGATCGAGACCGAGCGTGAACGCCTCGCTCGGGAGCTCCACGACAGCATCGCACAGCGGGTGCTCACCATCGGGATGAACGCGGAGTGGTGCAGGGTGAATGCGGGTGCGCCCGTGGTCAGCGAGCGGATCTCCGAGATCAAGCGGCTGGCGCGAGAGACGGTGGCCGAGATCCGCTCTGCCATCTTCAACCTCTCCGCTGCCGACGAGTGCATCGACGACGATATCGTCATCGCAATTCGGAGGCTGGCTCGTGAGCTCCGGAGCTGGGGTGTCCACGTGACGGTACGGCACCAGGGGACGCCGACCATCCTCGGACTTGCGGTCCGCCGGGCTCTGGTCCGCTGCGCTCGCGAGGCTCTCTTCAACGCGCTCATCCACTCGGGCAGCCCAAGAGTAGCGGTAACCCTGGCCTTCGACCCAGGGCGCCTGTGCGTCACCGTGAGGGACCAGGGCAGCGGTGACGCCGCGGAGCTTCGTGGGCATCTCCACGCCGCCACCGCATCGCAGGGGGATGGCTATCACCGAGGGCTTGCGTACGTCGACGCAACTCTCCGTCAGGTGGGCGGCGCACTGGAGATACGGAACGCCCGCCGGAGAGGGATCAGCATCGTGGCAACGGTCCCCCTGGACACGCCGTGAACCGCCCGGGCGGACTACCCCTTCGACTCGTTGATCCCGGCGCCCGACGGGTCGGCCGCCGAAGTGCCACGGTCCGTGAGTGCCATGAACGCCAGCAGCGCCAGCAACATGACGAACATCACCACGACGACCGCATATGTCGAGCTCATGATACGACCTCCTCTGCGCCAGTTCGTCCATTCCAACCCACGCTGCCTGGCTCGTCGCAGCGCGTGCGATCTTCACAAGACGTGTCGTGCTGCACGCCGCGGCTCATCGTCACAGAAGGCCCAGCCGCAGGGCTTCGGAGACGACGCCCGCCCGCCGTTGGATGCCGAGCTTCTCGCATACGTTGTGCAGATGGAACTTGACCGTCGTTGCACTGATGAAGAGCTCGGAACCGATCTGCTTGTTCGAGAGCCCGCGGGCGACCAGTCGCACCACCTGCTGCTCCCGATCCGTGAGGGTCAGATGCGCCCCGCTGGTTCCCTGGGTGGCGAGTGACCGGGCGAGGGCGTCCGCTGTGTGGCTGTCCAGAGCGTGCCTCCCCTCACGCACCGCCTTGATGCTGTCGGCGAGGACCGCGGCATCGACGTCCTTGAGGACATAGCCCATCGCCCCGCTCTGGAGGGCATCGACGACCAGGCGGTCACTGACGAACGTCGAGAGGATGAGCACCGCGACATCGGGGAACCGGCTGCTCAGATCCCGACACAGGTGCAGGCCGGAGGTGTTGTCGCCCGGGCAGAGCTGAAGATCAGCCAGGACAACGTGCGGCGATGTCCTTTCCACGACGTCGAGGGCCTCCGCCGCGGTCGACGCCTCGCCGACGAACGTGATGCTCGGCTCCTGTTCCAGGATCAATCTCAGGCCGTGACGCACGATGGCGTGGTCGTCCACGATCACCAGCCTGATCAGGTGGGACGCCGTGTCGGGCTCCAGAACGTCACCCACTACCATCGCCGGCTCAGACCCCCCGCGGGCGACCGTCCGGCGTCACGGCCGGACAGCGCCTGGTGCCATTATCCCCCCCGTAGCGGAGCATGGGAGCGGTATTCCTTCATCCGCCGGTCGCGGGGTCGATGGACACGCGAATCTGCGAGATGCGCGATGCCGGGAATCCCCCCCTGCGCGCGTGCTCGCGGATGCTCTCGGCGTCCGGCGCCACGTAGACGCAGTAGATCCGATCGTCGACCACGTAGCTCTGCTGCCAGTGGACGTTGGGCAGCTCGGCCAGCACGGCGTTCGACCGAGCACTGATCGTCTGCAGTTCGTCAGGGCTGAGATCGCCCGCGCCGGGGATGTCGCGCTCGATCACGAACTTCGGCATGGTGGTTCCTCCTGGAGTGCGGTCTCGTCGGATGCGACGGCCGGCGGGATGCCGGCGAAGCGGAGCAGGGCGACGCCCTCCTCGAGCCGTGCTTCGATCCACATGTGATTCCCTTCGAGAGACGACACCCCACCCGAGCGCCGGCGGCACTCCTGGAGCGCGGCGAGCGCCTCCTCGAAGGTGAGGAGAGTGGCGGCCCCCTCCTGTCGCAGACGTCGGAGCATGTCGCCACCGCCTGGGGAGGCGCTCTGAGCAGGATCGTTGAAGTGGGAGGTCACCACATTCGTCCGTGCCACGTGTCCGTTGGCGGGTCATCGCACCCTGACGGATGAACAAAAGCAGTGGAATGGGCGAGTTGTCAATAGCCGTGGACTGTCTCCGGTAGGACGGGCAGGCACTGCCTGGTCATTCGCAGGGGAGGCGCCTGTCCAGACAGCCGCCACCGCGACACGGTCCGACCATGGCCTGCCACTCGCGGATCCAGGTCTAGACCACGGCCGGTGCAAGGGCGACGGCCAGGAGCAGGAAGACGACGCCGGTGACCGCTGCCGCCACGACGCGTTGGCGTCCACGTGGCCGGGTGAGCGTCCATCCCAGGAGCACAGAGAACATAACCCCACCCGCGATCGCCTCGAACCCCACACCGAGGGTCCGGCCCCATTCTCCACGGCCAGCTCGATGGAACGTGAAAGCGATGATCGTCGCCATGACTCAGGCAAAACTCTAGCGCACCCGACCATCAGCACGACCCTGTCCTTTCGGCCAGTCATTCGGCGCCGCCACCGCCACCTTGCCTGTCTGCCGACGTTGGGCTAGACTACGTGGGCACCTGTACTCGCACCATTGTGCGCGGCGATGGCCGCGTCACCGCCTCACCCCACCATGAGCGCTCGCGCTGATCTGTACGACCCCACCTCTACCGCCAGGCGGACCGCCGCCCTGAGCCGCGAGGCTCACCGCGTCGTCCACCGGGCCGAGAAGGTGCATGCGGGCGCCATCAGCGCGCTGGAGGAGGTCTCCGCCTCTGGGCCGCGTTCCGACGCCCGCGCAGCCGCCAGGACTCCGATGAGCCACCTCGCCGCGCCGTCGCCGCGATATCCGGTCCGCAGACGGCGGGGACCGGTGGTCGCGATGGAACGGGAGGTCCCCGCCATCCTGGTCGGCGTCGGATCACTGGCGCTGACGGCCGCCTGTGTGGCGCTGGCTCTGCACGGACCGTCGGGAGGAGACCCGCTCTCGTGGGTCGCGAACGGCGCGGTGCCGAGCGAGGGGAATGGCGTCGTCGGGGTTCTGCTGGGGTCGGTCGCTGCTCTCGTCGTCGTCGGCGTGCTTGCCGCGCGCCGTGGGTTGCCTCTTCGGACGATCAGGCACGGCGGTCGGTGAGCACCCTCCCGTAGTCACCCGTTGCGCTGCCGCCGGCGCCACTCGTGCCATCGGCGGCGCAGGATCCGACGACGCTCGCGCCACCATGGGCCGAAACCGCCCTCCTCGTCCCACCGGCTCTCCAACTGCAGCACCCAGAGAAGGATGACGATCATGAAGAACAAGCCGGGAAAGATGAATGGCAACAGTCTACCCATGGCCGCAGCCCTTCTCCGCATCCGCAATCTCCTCCTCCGGCCGATGCGGTGGACCGGGGCGGGTGGAGCTCGTCCCCTCTGTGCAGATTGCATTCTCCGCACGGTCGGCAAGGAGCCAGCCACCGTCCGACTCCCAGACCGATGACCTCCAGCCGGCCGCCGGTGCCATGGCGCGAAGCGTGTCGAGCGAGAAGGCTCGCACGTGGCCGTACACCGGAGCGGGGGTGTTCTCCAAGGGGACGGTGACGATCACACGCTCGCGGGCCACCCGTGCCATCTCGGTGACCACCGCTGTCCCCCGGGAGGCGGGGAGGTGCTCGAGGACGTGCGCTGCGACCACGGTGCCGACGGTCGCATCTCCAAACGGTAGACGTGCTCCGTCCGCGGCCACAAAGCGCGTGCGGCTCGCCCGACCGCTCGCGTTCTGGCCGGCGAGCGCCACCATGGGCGGCGAGATGTCCACACCCACAACGGTGAGGTCCGGAGAACGTTCACAGAGCAGGAGAGGTAGGAAGCCGAAGCACGAACCGACGTCCACGACGCTGGCACCGAGGACGAGGTCGGCGACCTGCCGGTAGATCCGTGCGAAGGTGGCGATCGTGCCCGCCATCCTCTCCTTCAGAGGCGCGAGATCGCGGAGACCCCGAAGGGTATTGCGATAGAAGCGGGCCCACGCCTCGTCCACGGTGGGCGCGCCCCTGAGCACCACCGACACGAACGCTCTCTCGAAGGACCGCACGTCAACCACGAGACCGAGGGGGCCGAGCTCGGACACGAGGTGGTCGCCCAGGTCGTTGTCGACGGTGAGCCGTTCCAGGCGAGGGTGGATACGCCCCCCGGCGATCCGGAAGTGCGGGGTCTCGACCATCGACGGTGATCTGCGCTCCTCATCCAGCACGTCTGCCGCCCGCCACGGCTGCCATGACCTGGTGCAGGGTGTGCTCCAACCCGTGGAAGTCGCGCACCACCTCGATGCGATCACACCACTCCGCGTACAGCGGCAGGTCGCACTGGCCGAGCGCCCAGGAATACTGGGGTTCGGGGGTCAGCCACAACACGCTGCGAGCCTGGCGGGCGACGGCCTCGAAGACGGCGAGCTCGGGGTCGTTGCCGTTCCCGCGACCGTCCCCGAGCACCAGGAGCGTCGACCGGTGCGTCACCGCCGGGAGGTGGTGGTCGCGCAGCTGTCGTAGGGCGCGGCCGTAGTCGGAGGGAGCCGCGACGTCGATGACGTCGCCACCGAAGAGGAGACCGAGCGCACGCTCCAGGGGCTGGTCGTGGAACAGCTCGGTGACCTCGACGAGCTCGTTCACGAAGGCGAACGTCCTCACCCGTGGGACGAGCCGCTGCAGCCCGTGGACCATGTGGAGCGTGAACCGGGCCGAGTTCCGGACCGAGAGGCTGACATCGACCAGCACCACCAGCCGTGGCCGGTGATGGGTGCGAGCCATGGTGATGGGATGGAATGGGACACCCTCGCTGCGCAGGTTCGCCCTCATGGTCCGTCCCACGTCGACCCGGCCACGGGGGCCGACTCGCTTCCGATGGGTCAGCGCGCCCTTCAGCTGGCTGGTCAACCGCCGCAGGGCGTCCTCCATGTGCGCTCTCTCGTCCTCGCTGATGCGTTCGACATACGCTGTCGCGCTCGCGTCGCGGGTCTCGTACTTTCGCCCCTGCGCGGCCAGCCGCTCGAGATGAGCCTTCAGCAGCTCCGGCAGGTTCTCGATCATGCCCTCGACCTGGCGTCGCCGCGCGGCAGCCCCCTCCGGGGAGTCCGATCCGTCGTCCAGCCAGTCGAGGAGCGCGTCCTGCTCCGCGATCGTCAGCTCCATGCCGATGCGCGTGGCGCCCGGCGCGGACAGGTCCCGCGCAGACGACGCACCGCGGAGGCGCATCGTGTCGAGCTGAACGGTCCTGAGGTCGCGGCGGTCGTCGGCCGCGCCCGGCTCCTTGCTCAGGATGAGCTGTTCGGTCAGAGAGGCGATGTCGATCTTCTCCGCTGGCTGGTGGAGGTTGTACTGGGTGGCGAGGTCGCGCGGGTCGAAGTACTCACGGATGTCGACGGGGTCGTCATGGCTGTGCCCGTCGTCCGGGATGGTGGAGGGCTCCTCGGACAGCGTGACCCGTGCCACGCTGGACTGGTCGTTGAGATGGTCGTGGCCGTGCTCGCGCCGGTCCTCGGCCTCCTGCCCGAGCAGCGGCGAGACCCGGAAGTACCGCTCGAAGAGGTCCTCGTACATGGGCCAATCGCGCTGCTCCTTGACGAGCGCGGCACCCAGGCCCTCCTTGAGCGTCTGGCGGTCGCGGAAGCCGAGCGCCTGTGCGACGGTCATGGCGTCGAGCACCTCGGTGGTCGACACCCGGACGCCGTGGTCACGCAGGAGCCGGGCGAAGCGGTGCAGTCCCCGTTCCACGGACGTGCCGTCTCAGCGCCGGCTGAAGGGGGAGGGGTCGGGCCTACCCCAGTATCCTCGGTCGAAGCGCCCGGGCCGGTCCTTCGCGAGGCGCACCGCGCGGCCATCCTCGGGATCGATGCCGGTCGCCAGGGAGGGGGCCTGTCCCGGCTCGCCGCGACCGTGACCGTCCTTCCCCACCGGCACCGTCGTGCGGACACCGCGCGCGCTCTCCTCGGCCGGGTGGGGATGACCGTGATTGCCATGCGGGTGTCCGTGGTCCAGCTGGCCGGTCGCTGCTGCCGACCGCCCATCGGGCTCGGAATGCAGGCTCTTCAGACGGGGCAGCGCCTGCAGCGCACGACCGACGTCGCGCTCGTACTTCAGCACCACGCACATCGTCTCCGCGACGACGGCCGCGTCGAGGTCCTCGACACCGAGCACGGCGAGCGTGTGCGCCCAGTCCAGCGCCTCCGAGATGCTGGGTGGCTTCCTGAGATCGAGAGTACGCAGCTCGCGGATGATCGCGACCAGGCTGCGGGTGAGCTCGTCCGAGAGGGCGACACCCTTGGAGCGGATGATCTCGACCTCCCGGTCGGCGCTGGGATACTCCAGCGTCAGATGCAGGCAGCGGCGCTTGAGCGCGGCCGACAGATCCCGGGTGTTGTTCGAGGTGAGCACGACGTACGGACGCCGGCTGGCCGTGAAGGTCCCGATCTCGGGGACGGAGACCTGGAAGTCCGACAGGGTCTCGAGGAGCACGGCCTCGAGGGCCTCGTCGGCTCGGTCCACCTCATCGATCAGCAGTACCGGCGGCTCAGGGGAGCGGATGGCCTCGAGCAGTGGGCGCGGAGCAAGAAAGCGCTCCGAGAAGAAGACGCCCTGGTGCGCGCCGATCTTGTCGACCGCAGCCTCGAGAGTGTCCGCGTCCTCGATCAGGGTCTGGATCTTGTCACGCAGGAGCTGGGTGTAGAGGAGCTGCTTGCCGTAATCCCATTCGTAGAGGGCACGGGTCTCGTCCTGCCCCTCGTAGCACTGCAGCCGGATGAGACGGCGACCCGTGACCCGCGCCAGGGTCTTCGCCAGCTCGGTCTTCCCCACCCCGGCGGGGCCTTCCAGGAGCAGTGGCTTCTCCAGGCGGCTGAGGAGAAACACTGCGGTGGCGATGCGCCGGTCCGCGATATACCCGTGCTCACGAAAGCCATCGACCACCGTGTCGACGCTGGCGAATTGCGGACCGGCATCCAGCACCGAACGCCCTCCTGAGGAGCGGTGAGCAGGCGGTGCCCGGCGCCGGCTCCTGGGCCTGCGCCGGGCACGTGTCTGTGTGTCTGTCGTCGCGCTAGAGGAGATCGTCGAGAGAGCCGGTCATGCAGTGCTCGACCACCGGCCGCACGGTCTTGAAGGTGCACTCCTTGGGGTTCCCCGGGGTGCACGCGTCGCCCAGAACGTGGTTGGTGATGCGATCGACGTCTGCCGCGTCCCCGATGATCTCCTTGGCCTTGGCGTAGAAGGGCGTCGGGCCCTGACCCAGTCGGTTCTTCACGTAGCTGTCCTGCTTCACAGCCACGAAGTTCTCGGGGATGCCCACGTCGCGGAGCAGCTGGATCGAGGCCCGCAGCGCCTCCCTGGCCGCCTGAACCGTCGTCATGCCCCTGGTGTCGACACCCATGACCTCGGCGATGTCCGCGAACCGCTGGTACACGACGGGCATATTGAAGGCCCACACCCGGGGGAGAGCGACCGCGTTGTTGAGGCCGTGATGGGTGTCGTAGAAGGCCGACACCGCGTGGGAGATGGAGTTGATGATCCCGAGGCCGCCGGAGTTGAACGCCTGCGCCGCGATGTACTGCGCGTACATCATGCCCTCGCGGCCGGCCAGGTCATTCGGATTCCAGGTGGCGGTCCGCAGGCTCGACACCGTCAGCCGGATGGCGTGGAGGGCGTTGCCGAGCGAGGGGTGGAAGTTCAGCCGCGAGACGTACGGCTCGGACGCGTGGGCGAGAACGTCGAAGCCGCACTGCGCCGTGTAGTCCATCGGACAGTCGTAGTACAGCGTGGGATCGTCGATGGCAAGGGACGCGATGCAGGGATCGTCGAAGGCGACGTACTTGTGCGGATTGTTGGGATCGGTGGTCGTGTCGGTGATCACGTACGCCCAGGAGGTCTCCGACCCCGTCCCCGCCGTGGTGGAGACGGCGATGTGGGGCGGATTCTTGGGGTTCTCCGACTTGTTGAAGCCCTCGAACTCATTGACGTTGCGGCCGTCGTGCGCCACGGAGACACGGGCGCCCTTGCATGCGTCGTGGCTCGAACCGCCGCCGATGGAGACGAAGCTGTCGCACTTCTCGCTCTGATACAGGGCCACAGCGTCCATCACGTTGTAGTCCTTGGGGTTCGACTCCACCTTGTCGAAGACCGTGGGCTCGATGCCGTGGTACCTCAGGGAGCCCACGATGCGCTCGACGATGTCCGAACCGCGCAGGCCGGTGGTCATCACCAGGGTGCGCTGGAAGCCCAGCTTCTTGGCCTCGGGGCCGATGAGCTCGTGAGCGCCGGGTCCGAGAAGGGCCCTGGGGAACGGATGGAACTCCTTGATCGGGAACAGCCTGATCAGTTCTTCGACTTTCATGGAGCCGGCTCCTCCTCTGACCTCAGACCTCTAAGGCGCACTGTGCTCAGGCATCACTGTCGCAGACGCCTGCCAACCTGAGTAAGCTAGTGCCCGGCGAGAGGGCCATGCAATACCGGGCGCGAAAGACCATCCGGCCAGACGGCGTGGACCCCACCATTTGGACAGGGCGGCTCAAGCCACAGTGGGAGTTGTGGAGGTGCATCGACGTCGCCTATGGTCTCCACGCCGGGCAGGGCAGTCGCAGATCGTAGTTACATCGGTTCCGAGATGGCCTTCGGGCGGTGTCGCGGTTGGCCGCTTCACGGGGTTGTCTGTCAGGGGAGGAGTGTCTTGGACCGGAGCCATGCTGGCACGCCGGAGCACGTCTCGGATGAGGACGCGACGGAGGAGGCCTGCTCGGTCGCCGAGGACGAGGTTCCTGCCCGCTCCCATGCGGTGCCCTCGTCGCCTTCCGATGCCGATTCTGACACGGAGTCGATTGCCGAGCTCCTGCTGGAGGAGGTGTCGATCGATGGTATGTGCGGCGTCTACTGATGTGGTGCCTCGCTCCCCTGGGCGCGCTCCGTTCAGGGTGGACGGCGCCTACCGGCTGAGCCCGTCCGCAGCACTGCGCCCGGAGCAGTTCGGTGCGCTCGCGTATCACTACGGGAACCGGCGGCTCACCTTTCTCAAGTCGCCTCAGCTGGTGTCGGTGGTGCGCGCGCTGGAGGCGCACGCGACTGCGCAGGAGGCGATGGACAGCGTCGGCGTCGATTCCGCGCGTCGCCCGGATGTCGAGCGCGCCCTTGCCGGGCTGCTCGAGCTCGAGGTGCTCGATGCTCGCTGATCGGGAGTCGGCGCGGGCGGGTGGGGGGTCTCTCGTCGAGCGGTTGAAGGTTGGCCTCGACGCCCCCATCTGCCTGACCTGGGAGCTGACCTATGCCTGCAACCTGGCCTGCGTTCACTGCCTGTCCTCGTCCGGAAGGCGCGACCCGGGCGAGCTGACCACGGCCGAATGTCACCGACTGATCGACGAGTTCCGCCGGATGCGGGTCTTCTACGTCAACGTCGGTGGCGGGGAGCCGACCATTCGCCCCGACTTCTGGGATCTCGTCGACCATGCGGTGGCGGAGGGGGTGGGGGTCAAGTTCTCGACGAACGGGATTCGCATCGACCGCGACCGAGCCCGGCGCCTCGCGGGCACGGACTATGTCGACGTGCAGATCTCGATCGACGGCGCCGACGCCACCGTGAACGACGCGATACGGGGTGCCGGCTCGTTTGCCATGGCGCAGCGGGCCATGGAGCATCTGGCGGAGGCCGGCTTTCAGAACTTCAAGGTCAGCGTCGTGATCACGCGGCACAACGTCGGCCAGCTCGACGCCCTCAAGGCGATCGCCGACCGCCATGGCGCGACGCTGCGCCTCACGCGGTTGCGCCCCTCCGGGAGGGGGGCGGACGTGTGGGGTGAGCTCCACCCCACGGCGTCGCAGCAGCGCCATCTCCACGCCTGGCTCCTCGAGCACGGCGAGACGGTGCTGACAGGGGACTCCTTCTTCCACCTGTCGGGTTTCGGCCGGGCGCTCCCCGGCCTCAACCTGTGCGGCGCCGGGCGCATCGTCTGCCTCGTCGACCCGGTTGGGGATGTCTACGCATGCCCGTTCGCAATCCACGAGGCCTTCCGCGCAGGGAGCATCCGGGAACCCGGTGGGTTCGCGAGCGTGTGGCGTGACTCGTCGCTCTTTGCCGAGCTGCGCACCCAGCAGGTGTCCGGGCCGTGCACCTCGTGCGGTGCATTCGAGGCGTGCCAGGGCGGCTGCATGGCGGCGAAGTTCTTCACAGGCCTGCCCCTGGACGGCCCGGACCCCGAGTGCGTGAGGGGATTCGGCGAGCAGGCTCTGGCCGGTGTCTCGCCAGGCTCGCGGCCGCGCCCCGTGCCCGACCATTCGCGGCCGAGTGTCTCTCGTCCGGGCCTCAACCGGCTGCCCCTGGGTGATGCCACCCCGGGCCGTGCGTGCAGCACCAGTCCCGTCCTCCCCGGCGGCGGGTAGGGCAGCGAGCCGTGTTGACGCAGGATGCGGGCCCCAGCCATCGGTTCCGGCCAGGGACCACGGTGTTGCCGTTGCCGAGGCAGGTCACCATCGATCGACGCTCGCCCTGGCGAGCGCACACGGAGGAGAGTGATGAAACAGAGCGTGAGGGTCGACGTGAACGGCGTGCGGCGCGAGGACGCGGTGGAGCCACGCCTGCTCCTGGTCCACTACCTGCGCGAGGTCGCGGGGCTGACCGGGACCCATGTCGGATGCGACACCAGCCAGTGCGGCGCGTGCACGGTGCTCGTCGACGGCAGGGCGGTGAAGTCGTGCAGCATGTTCGCGGTGCAGGCGAACGGCCGCCAGGTGACCACGGTGGAGGGGCTGGCCCAGGGAGGCCTGCTGCACCCGGTGCAGGAGGCGTTCTGGAGCGAGCACGGCCTGCAGTGCGGGTACTGCACGCCCGGCTTCATCATGGCGGCAGTCCACCTGCTGGCACAGGACCCCTCGCCCAGCGACGACGACATCCGCAGAGGGCTCGAGGGCAACATCTGCCGCTGCACCGGCTATGAGAACATCCTCAAGGCGGTGCGCGCGGCGAGCGAGAAGATGGCTGCGGCGCAGCCGGCGCAGCCCGCGGCCGAGCCCGCGGGCGTGGGGAGCTAGGCGATGGCGGTCACCCAGATGATCGGCGCGCACATCCAGCGGCGCGAGGACCCGCGGCTCATCACCGGCCACGGCAACTACATCGACGACATGAAGCTGCCCGGCATGCTGCACATGTCGGTGGTGCGCAGCCCCTATGCGCACGCGCGCATCCGTTCGATCGACACCGCCGAGGCGGCGGCGTCGCCCGGAGTGCACGCGGTGTACACGGCGAAGGACTTCCAGGCCGTGCTCACCGGCGGCATCCCCGCGGCCCCCGCCTTCGTGCCCGACAAGAAGCAGGTGCCCAACCAGTACCCGATCGCGGACGCCGAGGCCGTGTACCAGGGTGAGCCGGTCGCCGTGGTGCTCGCCGACGACCGCTACCTCGCCGACGACGCCGCCCAGCTGGTGAGCGTCGACTACGACCCGCTGCCCGCGGTCATGGACCTGGAGAAGGCGCTCGAGCCGGGAAGCCCGACCGCCCACGAGGGCGCCCCGGACAACGTCGCGTGGGACGCCGTCTTCCCCGGCGGCGACATCGAGGCGGCGATGGCCGAGGCGGAGGTGACGCTGTCGCTGCGCATCACCCAGCAGCGGCTCTTCCCCCTGGCCATCGAGGGCCGCGGCTGCGTCGCCGAGTGGGTGCCCTTCGACAACCGGCTGACGCTCTGGACCTCGACGCAGGTGCCGCACTTCGTGCGGCTGTTCCTCAGCGGGGCGCTGGGGGTCACCGAGGCGCAGATGCGGGTGGTGGCCAACGACGTCGGCGGCGGCTTCGGGTCCAAGATCCGGCCCTATCCCGAGGAGTACCTCGCCTGCGCCGGCTCGAGGCTGGTGGGGCGGCCGGTGAAGTGGATCGAGGGGCGGACCGAGAACCTGCAGGCGTCCACCCACGGCCGCGGCCAGATGTTCGACCTCGAGGTCGGCGCGAAGCGGGACGGCACCCTGCTCGGTCTGCGCATCACCCAGCTGCTCGACGCCGGCGCCTACGTCGGCGTCTTCGGCTCCTTCCAGACCGTGGCCATCCTGCTCGGCGGCGGCTGCTACACCTTCAAGGCGGTGCACGGTCGCAGCCTCGGCATCCTCACCAACCGGGTGTCCACCGACCCCTACCGCGGCGCCGGACGGCC
>JAQBPH010000348.1:0-8016 GCA_028287625.1 Chloroflexota bacterium
CCACGTCGACCCGGTCGAGGTCGAGGAACGCGCGTGCCCCCGCCCGGGGCACGCCTCCCCTCACCCGTGGCCTCACCGGCGGCGCCTCCGGCGAGCCGCCGGCGGCGGCGGGTCGGGCCGGGGCATCGCCTCCTCGATCTCCCGCAGCAGGCCCTCGACGTCCACCACCGGCACCACCAGGTCGTTCTCGAAGAGGAACTGGCGGCCGAGCAGGCGGCGCAGCTTCACCAGCTGCTCGGCGGGGGTGTCGAGCCGCAGCGTGAGCGCCTCGGTCTCCAGCCAGCGCGCCACCGGCCGGGGGAGCACGCGGCGGCGCTCCGGCTTGTTGGCGGTGGCCGACACCCTGGCGACCCGCGCCCGGCGCACCTCGGCAAGGGGGATGCGCTGGCTCATGCCGGTGCGGCGGATCACCAGGTCCTCGCCCTCGACGGCGAGGGTGCTGTAGCGCTGCCGGAGCCAGAAGTTGAAGGCGAAGCCGTAGAAGGCGGCCCCGAGGAAGCTCAGCGGGGCGGTGCCGCCCGTGCCCTTCCCATGCTGGAGGAGTGGCTGCAGCAGGGTGGCGAGCAGGCAGGCGGTGGCGAACAGCAGCAGCGGCAGGCGGAACCGCCGCCACCGATCGACGTCGTACAGGATGGCGTGGCGACGGATGTGCATGGCTGGGCGGCGCCGAGGATACCTGCCCAGCCCATCGCGCAGGGCCGTCGTACGGTCGTCACACCCCCTTCACATGTCCTCACAGGAACTGAACAGGCCCGAACCGGGACCGGCGGTATCGTTGACTCACCGAGCGGGACCACCGCTCCTGAACTCGAAGCTCATTCCCTTCCTTGGAAAGGCCGGGGCCGCAAGCCCCGGCCTTTTCATATTTCGCCCCGGCAACCGAATCCGCCCATCCGCTCGCGGCGGAGAGCGCTGCGAACTCGGTGCCTTGACAGGGCGCAGCCGTGGGGAATAGGGTCGGACCATAACACCTGTTACTGCTGATATCACTAATCGCGTCATATGCAGTGACAGGACCCGCTTTCGACCGGAGGTCCCAAAGGATGGGCGACGAGACCAAGGACTTCAACACCGCAGAAGACCCCGCGCATCCCCAGTCGACGGGTCGCGTGGGCGGTAAGGGCGGCATCTCGACCGCGGCGGAGGGTGAGAGCCGGATGCCGGAGACTCCCTTCGACAGCGTCACCCACGAGGGGGAGGACGTGACCCCGTCGGCCGGCCAGACCGGCACCCACAAGGAAGGCGTCCGCAAGGCCGAGGAGATGGGCCAGGACGAGGAGCACGAGAGCCTGGGCACCACCGGCGCCGGCCGTCCGGCCGGGCGTCAGGGGCCAGGGTCGAACCGGCCCACCGACTCCGGCGCGGCGCAGGGCGACCAGCCCGGCGCCGGCCAGACCAACGTCTGATCCAGGCAGCCATGAGGGAGCCCGCCCCACCGTGGGGCGGGCTCTCTTCATGTCAGGAGCCGCTGCGCACCCGGCGAACCGCCTGCTGCCAGGCCGCGTACGCCTCCACCGGCCGGTGGCCGGGCTGGGCGGGCTCGAAGCGCCGGCCCGGGCGCCACGCTCGGGCCACCGCCCCGGGGCCGTCGAGAAGCCCGGCGCCGACGGCGGCAAGCCAGGCGGCGCCGAGGGCGGTGGTCTCCGCGGTCGAGGTGCGAGCCACCGGGACGCCGAGCAGGTCGGCCTGGAGCTGGAGCAGGCCGTCCATGACGCTGGCGCCGCCGTCGACCCGCAGCTCGGCGAAGCTCGCCCCTGCCGCCTCCATGGCCTCGACGACGTCGCGGGTGCGCAGCGCCATCGACTCGACGACGGCACGCACCACGTGGGCGCGGGTGACCCCGGCGGTGAGCCCGAGCAGGGCCCCGCGCGCGCCGCTGTCCCAGTAGGGTGCGCCGAGCCCGGAGAGGGCGGGCACGAAGTGGCAGCCGTTGCTGTCGGGGACGCTGTCGAAGAGCGGGCCGGCCTCGGAGGCGGCCTCGATGAGGCCGAGCCCGTCGCGAAGCCAGGTGAGCCCGCCGCCGGTGACGAAGATGCTCCCCTCGAGCGCGAAGCTGTCGTGACCGTCGAGGCGCCAGGCCACCGTGGTGAGCAGCCCGTGAGCGGGCTCGGGAAGGCTCGTCCCGAGGTTGCAGAGCAGGAAGCTGCCGGTGCCGTAGGTATTCTTGCTCATCCCCGGGGCGACGCAGGCCTGGCCGAAGAGCGCCGACTGCTGGTCGCCGGCGATGCCGCGGATGGCGAGGCGCCGGCCCAGGAAGGCGTCCGGGTCGGTGTCGCCGAAGTGTCCCGCCGAGTCGCACACCTCCGGGAGCATCGCCGCCGGCACCCCGAAGAGCTCGCAGAGGCGGGGGGCGAAGGCGCCGGCGCGGAGGTCCCAGAGCAGGGTGCGGCTGGCGTTCGACGGGTCGGTCGCGATCCGGCGCCCGCCGGTGAGGCGGGCGACCAGCCAGCCGTCGACGGTGGCGGCGCAGAGCTCTCCCCGCTCGGCGCGTGCGCGCAGCTCGGGGCGCTCGCGGAGCAGCCACTCCAGCTTGGTGGCGGTGAAGTACGGGTCGAGGAGCAGGCCGGTGCGGGCCCGCAGCTCCGGCTCCTCGCCGGCACGCCGATGGGCATCGCAGATCTCCGCGCTGCGCCGGCACTGCCAGACGATCGCCGGCGCCACCGGGCGCAGCGTCTCCCGCTCGAAGACGACCACGGTCTCCCGCTGGTTGGTGATGCCCAGCGCGGCGGGGTGCACCTCGCCGTCGAGCAGCTCGGAGCAGGCGCCGAGCACCGAGCTCCAGAGCGCCTCGGCGTCCTGCTCCACCCAGCCGGGACGCGGGTAGACGACCGGCACCTCCCGGTAGGCGCGGCGGTGGACGGTGCCGTCGAGCCCCACCAGCAGCGCGGTGGTGCCGGTGGTGCCCTGGTCGACGGCCAGGAGGAGCGGCTCGGCCACTACTCGCCTGCGAAGCGGGGGGCGCGGCGCTCCATCTGGGCGGCCAGCCCCTCGCGGAAGTCGCGGCTGCGCAGCAGGGTGCCGAGGTTGGCCGCGAGGGCGCTGCGCTGCCCCTCCTCGACGTCGGCACCGGCGGGGTCGGCCAGCATCAGCGGCTTGAGGTGGGCGATGGCGAGCGGCGGGGTGGCCGCGCAGCGGGCGGTCCAGCGCTCGGCCGCCTCCTCGAGGCCGGCGCGGGGCACCACCTCGTTGACCACCCCCCAGCGCTCCAGGGTGGTGGCGGGGACGCGCTCGGCGAAGAAGAGCATCTCCTTGGCCCGGGCCATGCCCACCTCCCGCAGCAGCCGGGGGATGTGCCCGAGGTCGGGGAGGAAGGCGTAGCGCATCTCCATCATCACGAAGAAGGCGTCGTCGGCGGCGACCCGGAGGTCGCAGGCGAGCATCAGGGCGAGACCCCCGCCGACGCAGGCGCCCTGGACCACCGCGAGGGTGGGCACCGGGCAGCTGTCGATGGCGTCGACGGTCCTCTGCAGGGTGCCCCCGTCGATGTCCACCCGCTGGCCGTTGCTCCCGCTCGCCACCTGCGCGAGCAGCCCGCGGTCGAGCCCGGAGCAGAAGGTGTCGCCCTCGCCGCGGAGCACCACCGCGCGCACCCCCGGCCGGCGCGCGCGCTCACCGAAGGCCTCGCCCAGCACCTGCCAGGCCTCCACGTCGAGCGGGTTGCGCTTCTCGGGACGGCTCAGGGTGACGGTGAGCACCCCGCGGTCGTCGAGCTCCATGCGGGCCGAGGTGGTCATCGAGGGATCCTCCGGGTGCGGCTGACGGCGCTCACGCGTGGCTCAGCGGCCGGGGCCGGCCCGCGGCGCAGTCGCAGCCGCGCCGGACGGGCAGGCGTGCCAGCAGCCCGCGGAGCGCGGCGCGCATGCGCTCCGTGTTGTCGCTGAACACGGCAAAAACCTCCTCCTGGGTGACCGGCCGCACCTCGGGCAAGCCCTCCAGGCCGCAGTCGTAGTCGGTGACGAGCGAGAGGTTCACGTAGCACATGCCCAGCTCGCGGGCGAGCACCACCTCGGGGTACTGGGTCATGTTGATGACGTTCCAGCCGGCGCCGGCGTAGTGGCTCGACTCGGCGCGGGTGCTGAAGCGCGGCCCGTTGATCACCACCACGGTGCCGCCCTCGTGCACCCGGAGCCCGGCCTCGCGCGCCGCGGCCGCCGCCAGGGGGCGGAGCTCGGCGCAGTAGGGGTCGGCGGCGCTGAGGTGGGCGACCTCGGGGCCGTCGAAGAAGGTGTCGGCGCGGCCGCTGGTGCGGTCGACCATCTGGTCGCAGATCACCACCTCGCCGGGAGCGTGCTCGGGACGGAGGCTGCCCACCGCGGACGGCGCGAGCACCCGCTCGACGCCGAGCTGATGGAGCGCCCAGAGGTTGGCGCGGTAGTTGATGCGATGCGGCGGAAGGGTGTGCCGGGCGCCGTGGCGGGCGACGAACGCGACCCGGTGGCCGCCGAGCTCGGCGACGGCGAGCCGGTCGCTGGGCGGTCCGTACGGGGTCTCGAGCTCGAGCATCTCGGCGCCGTCGAGGAAGCGATAGAGGCCCGATCCGCCGATGACGCCGATGTCCGCGATCCGCTGCTCGCTCATGGTGCGCATGGTGGCACGCCGGCGGCGGCGGGCGGCATGTCGCCGGTCGCCACGAACGCTTCCAAGGCCACAAAGCTCCGGTGTTCACAGAAGCCGTCCACACGCGGCGAATCGTTGGTAGGATTGGTTCGGGTGAGAGGACGAGGTCTTGCAGGCCACCTCTCCCCGGTCAGGAAGGGAGGCCCATGCGAGGCATTGTTCGCGGGCGCTTCACGCACGGCTGCGCGAAGAGCTCGGTCGTGACGACGGCGTCTGCGATCCGGTCGCTGCCGGCCTCGCGGGCGCGCGGGTGGCGCCGGTGAGCGTCGACTACCTCCCGCCCGACGACCCGCACGCCGACGGCGACGACCTCGACGAGCTCCTCGACCTGGCCGCCGAGCTGGCGCCGCCCGAGGAGCTGCCGACGGCATGGGATCGGCGCGCCCGCTTCGCCGGCGACGGGGCGATGGCCCGCCTGCTTCACGGCGGATGGACCGGCGGCGAGGAGGAGGCGACCGAGGAGGACGCCGCCGCCGAGGCCGGCTCGGAGAGCGCGGACCTGGTGCGCGTGCACCTCGACGCCGCGGTCTCCGAGCTCGACGACCTGGCCCTCACCGAGGAGCCGCACCGCCGCCACCTGCCCGCGATCGTCTATCCGCGGACGTTCATCCCGATCCCCTGGCGGAAGCCGCTGGCGGTGAGCGGCGGGCTGCTGCTCGTCGGTGTGGTGGGAGGCATCCTCTTCCACACCCTCGGTCCCGACCAGTACTCGTCGATCCCGTTCACCTCCCCGCAGGTCGCGCTCGGACCGGCTGCCGACTCGAACGTGGACCCGGGCCGCTTCCCCACCCTCGCTGCGCTCCCGCGCACCCCCGCGACCACGGCTCCGAAGGTGACTCCGCCGCCGGCCGGCGCGCTGGTGGGCAGCGGCCAGGCCAGCTCCGGGGCGGCGGCGGGTGCCAACGGCGCCGCCGGTAGCTCGGCGTCCGACCACGTCCTCTCGCCGCCCATCACCGACCAGGTCGGCGGCCCCAACGGCGGCGGCAACGGGTTCGGCTTCAATCCCTTCCCGGGGGCGACGCCCTTCCCGGCCCCGAGCCCGACGCCCGTCCCGACGCCGTCGCACACGCCCAAGCCGACGCCGAAGCCCACGGCCGCGCCCACCTTCACGCCGCAGCCGTCGCCGAGCGGATCGCCGTCGCCCCAGCCGACCCCGACGCCCCAGCCGACGTTCACGCCCAACCCGACGCCGAACCCCACGCCCAACCCGACGCCGCGGCCCACGCCCGCCCCGACGCCGAACCCCACGCCCAACCCGACGCCGCGGCCCACGCCGGCCCCGACACCGAACCCGACGCCCGCCCCGACGCCACGGCCGACGCCCGCCCCGACGCCGCAGCCGACGCCGTCGCGCACGCCCGCCCCGACGCCGTCACACACGCCGACGCCGACGCCGAATCCCAGGCCGACCCCGACGCCGAGCCCCTCGGGCCCGCCGTCCCCGCCCGGCCCCTAGCGGGCTCGGCCGCCGCCGGCACTCGGGCCGGCGGCACGTTCTCCCCCGGGCAGGATTTCCGGCGCTCCCCCGTTTACACAGGGAGCGCCCGCTCTCCAAGGAAGGGGTGAGAAGAGACCATGCCACGCAGTCAGTCGCCGTGCCGCGCCGCGCGCAGCACCACGGCGCCAGTCGACGCGCGATGACCGACGCGCCGCGCAACGCCGTGCCGCAGCCCCCCGACGAGGACCTCGAGGAGCTGCTCGACCTCGCCGCGGAGCTCGCCGCGCCGGACCAGCTCGCCGACGCGTGGGAACGCCGGGCGCAGTTCGGCGGCGACCGCTTCAGCCACATGATGCGTTTCGTCGACCACACCGACGACGAGGTGGGCGGCGACCAGCCCCCGCTCGACGAGCGTGATGCCGCCCGCCAGCAGCGCGACCGCATGCGCGCGGTCATCACACAGCTGGGCGACCTCTCCGTCGGCGAGCCCGTCCTGCCGGGAGCGCCCACCCGCGCGCTCGTCCCCTACACGAACCAGCAGGCGGGCTGGCGCTGGGCCGAGGGCTCCGAGCCTGCTCCCGTCAACCGCTGGAGGCGACCGGCCGCGCTGGCCGGCGGCTTCCTCGCCGGCGGCCTGGTCCTCGGCATCGCCTGGCACACCTGGGGGCCGGAGATCGGCCCGGTTCCCTACACCACCACACCGGTGACCGCCAACAGCGGCACGGCAGTGCCCACGTATGCGCCGCTGCCGATCTACTCGTTCGACCCGGCTACTCCGTCGGCGGCCGCAACCCTTCCGAACCCGCTGTCGGTGGTGCCGATCGGCTCGCCGCCGGCGGGCACCCACGTGGGTGGCTCGCCCTCCTCGCCGGCGAACACCGTCATCGGCGCGCCGATCCAGATCGCGCCCAGCCCGACCTCGCCGCCGATCCTCGTGACCAGCGCGCCCACCCCCGGTCCGACCGCGCCTCCGACGCCGGCCCCGACCGCGACGCCCACGCCCACGCCGGCGCCCACCGCCACACCGACTCCGACCTCCACGCCGGTGCCCACCGCCAGCCCAACTCCGACCCAGACCCTCGCGCCACCCCATCCGACGCCCTGACCCGAGGTCGGGACGAGGGCGGAGTGGCTACCGCCGCGTCAGCCCGGCGATGGCCTGCGCCGTGAGCGGCGAGGCCACGCCGTGCTCGGTGACCAGCGCGGTCACCAGCGATGCGGGGGTGATGTCGAAGGCCGGGTTGAGCGCCCGGGTGAGCGGCGGCGCGACCCGCTGGCCGGCCATCTCCAGCACCTCGGCGGGATCGCGCTCCTCGATGGGGATGTCAGCGCCGGTCTCGCAGTTGGGGTCGATGGTGGTGGTCGGCGCCACGACGAAGAAGGGCAGCCCGTGGTGGGCGCTGGCCACGGCGAGCGCGTAGGTGCCCACCTTGTTGGCAACGTCGCCGTTGGCGGCGATGCGGTCGGCTCCGACCAGCACCGCGTCCACGGCGCCGTGGAGCATCAGCGTCGCCCCCAGCGAGTCCACGATCAGCAGGTGGGGAATGCCCGCCTCGCCGAGCTCGTAGGCGGTGAGCCGCGCTCCCTGCAGCCGCGGCCGGGTCTCGCCGACGAAGACCACGTCGAGGTTGCCCCGCGCGTGCGCCTCGTAGACGGGGGCGAGGGCGGTGCCGGTGCCCACGGTGGCGAGCGACCCGGCGTTGCAGTGCACCAGGACCCGGGCGTTGTCGCCCAGCAGGTCGGCGCCGAACCGGCCCATCGCCGTGCAGGCCTCGATCTCGAACCTCTCCAGCGCAGCGGCCTCGGCCTCCAGCGCCGCCGCCACCTCCGCACCCGCGGCCAGGCCGGCGTCGCGCATCACCGCGCGGCGCATGCGATGGACGGCGCCGGCGAGGTTGACCGCGGTCGGCCGCGCGGTCTCCAGCAGCGCGCACGCGTCCTCGGCGACGCCTCGCACCGCC
>JAQBPH010000360.1:0-3947 GCA_028287625.1 Chloroflexota bacterium
CGGTGGCTGCGCCGCACCAGGATGACCAGCGCCACCACCAGCAGCACGGCGGCGATGGCGAGCACCCTGCGGTGGCCGAAGATGCCGAGCGCGATGCAGCCGAGGATGGTGGTCGCGAGGTAGAAGGCGAGGGCGGTCTCGCGCTGGCTGAGCCCGAGGGCGAGCAGCCGGTGGTGGAGGTGGCCGGCGTCGGGAGCGGCGATGCCGGTGCCGGCGCGCCGCCGCCGCACGATCGCGAAGGCGGTGTCGCCGATGGGCAGCCCGAGGGTCACCAGCGGCACCAGGATGGTGAGGGCGACGGCCACCTTGGCCGTTCCCAGAACGGTGATCGTCCCCACCGCGACGCCGAGGAAGTGGCTGCCGGAGTCGCCCATGAAGACCCGCGCCGGGGCCATGTTCCAGAACAGGAAGCCGAAGCAGCAGCCCATCAGCGCGCCGCTCATCACGATGATCCCGCTCTGGATCCCGTTCTCCGGTCCGCCCAGGCGGTTGATGGCGGCGAGCAGGAGCACCCCGGCGACGATGGCGACCACCCCGCTCGCGACGCCGTCGGCGCCGTCGAGCAGGTTGATGGACACCTGCATGCCCACCAGCCAGACCACCGTGACCGGGGCGGCGAGCAGTCCCAGGTCGAGGATGCTGCCTGGATTGGTGCGGAAGCCGAAGAAGGTGATGCTGATGCCGAGGACGGCGACCAGGATCCCCGCCCCCATCTCGATCAGCAGCTTCGACCAGGCGGGCAGGCGGAGCACGTCGTCCACCGCCATGGCCAGGGTGATGGCGGCGGTCACCGCCACCACCTGCCAGCGCTCCGGCGCGCCCGCGCCGAAGACGGCGAGCGCCACCGCGAAGCCGGCGAACATGGCGATGCCGCCCAGCCGCGGGGTGGGCCGGCTGTGGATGCGACGCTCGGCGTCGGGACGGTCGACCGCGCCCACCCGCCGCGCCAGCCACATGCTCAGCGGCACCGCCGCGCAGGTCACCAGAGAGGCGAGGAGGAAGGGCGGGAGCGCCGGGTACCAGGCTGCGCCGCTGAGGTCGGCGATCACCGGTGGCCGCGGCTCACGAGGCGGAGCGGTAGGCGAGCGGGAAGCGGCGGCAGAGCGCCAGGCTGCGCTCCCGCACCGACGCGCGCACGCCGGCGTTGTCGAAGCCGCCGAGCATGGTGGCGACCAGGTCGGCGATCTCCTCCATCTCGGCCTCCCGCATCCCCCGGGAGGTCACCGCCGGGCTGCCGAGGCGGATGCCGTTCGGGTTGAAGGGGCTGCCGCCGTGGAAGGGGAAGGTGTTGGCGTTGACGGTGATGCCGACCTCGTCGAAGGCCGACTGCACGGCGCGACCCTTCAGCCCGGTGGGCCGCAGGTCGAGGAGCATGAGGTGGTTGTCGGTGCCGCCGGTGACCAGGGTCATGCCCCGGGACACCAGCGCGGCGGCGAGGGCGCGGGCGTTGGACACCACCTGGGCGGCGTACTCGCGGAAGGCGGGCTCGCCCGCCAGCTTGAGCATCACCGCCTTGCCCGCGATCGCGTGGTTGAGCGGCCCACCCTGCACCCCCGGGAAGACCGCCTTGTCGATCGCCTCGGCATGGGCGGCGCGGCAGAGGATCATCCCCCCCCAGGGTCCGCGCATGGTCTTGTGGGTGGTGAGGGTGACGAAGTCGGCGTGGGGCACCGGGCTCGGATGGACCCCGGCGGCGACCAGTCCGGCGAAGTGGGCCATGTCGACGAGCAGCAGCGCCCCCACGTCGGCGGCGATGTCGGCGAATGCGGCGAAGTCGAGCACCCGCGGGTAGGCGCTGTAGCCCGCGACGATCATCTTCGGCCCCACCTCGACGGCGCGGGCGCGGACCTCGTCGTAGTCGAGCCGGCCGGTGCTCTCCGAGACGGTGTAGCCCTCGAAGCGGTAGAGCTTGCCCGAGAAGTTCGCCGGGGAGCCGTGGGTGAGGTGGCCACCCTGGTCGAGCGCCATCCCCAGCACCGTATCGCCGACCTTGAGGGCGGCCGCGTACACCGCCATGTTGGCGCTGGAGCCGCAGTGCGGCTGCACGTTGGCGTGGTCGGCGCCGAAGAGGGCGGTGGCCCGCTCACGGGCGAGGCTCTCGATCTGGTCGACGACCTGGCAGCCGCCGTAGTAGCGCTTGCCGGGCAGGCCCTCGGCGTACTTGTTGGTGAGCCAGGAGCCGACCGCCTCGAGCACCGACGGGGGCGCGAGGTTCTCGGAGGGGATCAGCTCGAGGGTCTCCTCCTGGCGGAGCAGCTCGGCCTCGAGGAGGTCGGCCACCTCCGGGTCGGCGGCGCGCAGCGCGGGCTTCAACGGGGTCTCGAGCAAGGATGCAGGCCTCGGGTCGTCGTCCTCCCGCGGCGTACGCACGGGTGGCGGCGGTGGGAGGTCAGCCCCCGAGATACGGCCGCAGCTGGTCGAAGGAGACCGGCCCGGTCCGCAGCACGCGCGGGGGATCCTCGGAGCAGTCGATGATAGTGGACCCCCTCCCGTCTCCGGGACCGCCGTCCAGGAGGGCGTCCAGCTCACCGGCGAGGCATCCGGCCACCTCGGCGGCCGTGGTGCAGGCGGGCTCGCCGTGGCGGTTGGCACTGGTCACCGCGAGCGGGCCGGTGCGGCGCAGCAGCTCGCGGAGCAGCGGATGGCCGGGCACCCGGACCATCAGCGTGCCCCGCGGCCGGGGCACGGCGAGCCCGCTGCCCAGCGTGGCCGGGAGCACCAGGGAGAGGCCGCCGGGCCAGAAGACGGCGGCGAGGCGCCGGGCGGTCGCCGGCATCGTCACCAGCGGCCCGAGCTGCTCGGCGGAGGCGGCGAGCAGGCCGACCGCCATCTCCGGGGGGCGCCGCTTCACCGTGTAGACCCTCGCCAGGGCGGCGGCGTCGTCGGGCCGGCAGGCGATGCCGTACACGGTGTCGGTGGGCACGCCCACGACCCCGCCGGCGTCGAGCGCCTCGACGAGCGGCTGGAGCGCGCTCACGCCAGCCGCGCCTCCACCACGCGGGGCCGGCCGGCGAGGTCGTCGACCACCGCCACGTCGCTGCCGGGCCGGCCGTCCTCGACCAGCGCCACCACGGCGTCGCGGCGGCGGGGGTCGATCTCCAGGGCGAGGTAGCCGCCGGGGCGCACCAGCGGAAGGCAGCCGCGCAGCAGCCCGCGGTAGGCGTCGAGCCCCTCCTCCCCCGCCTCGAGGGCGATCCGCGGCTCGTGGTCCCGGACCTCGCGCATCAGCCCGACCATCTCCGTGGAGGTGACGTAGGGCGGGTTGCTGAGCAGGGCGTCGAAGGGCGCGTGGCCGGCGAGCGCCGCCTCCCACGACCCCTCGACCACGGTCACCCGCTCCCCCACCCCCAGCCGGGCGGCGTTGTCCCGGGCCACGGCGACCGCCGCCGCGGAGACGTCGCCGGCCACCACCGCGGCGCCGGGCAACTCGGCGGCGAGGGTGCAGGCGATGCAGCCGCTGCCGGTGCCGGCATCGGCGAGGCGCAGCCCCTCCCCCGCCACGCCCGCGGTGGCCCGCGCCCAGCGCAGCGCGCGCTCCACCAGGGTCTCGGTCTCCGGCCGGGGGATGAGCACGTCAGGGGTCACCCGGAAGGACCGGCCGTAGAACTCCCGCTCGCCGACCAGGTAGGCGACCGGCTCGCCGCCGGCACGGCGGCGGAGCAGCGCCCGCACCGGCTCCAGCTCCTCCTCGCCGAGGGGACGGTCGTACTGCAGGTAGAGGTCGATGCGGCGCAACCCCAGGCTGTGTGCGGCGAGCAGCTCCGCGTCGAGCCGCGGGCTGTCGCTGCCACGCTCGGAGAGGAAGCGGGTGCTCAGCCGCACGATGTCGACGAGTGTGGGAGTGGGCACGGTGGGGAGGATAGGGGGCAGCGAGCGGCGCCCGGAGGGGGCGGGTGGCTCGGCCGATCTGCTGCCGGTGGGGATTCGCGGCCGCCCGCTCTGCCGCC
>JAQBPH010000376.1:0-10788 GCA_028287625.1 Chloroflexota bacterium
CAGGCGGTGGAGTACGCGGCGGTGCCGCAGGGAGGCACCCTGGTGGTGCTGGGTCTCGGACCGATCGGCGACATGTCGTGCCGGGTGGCGCTGCACCGCGGCGTGGGCCGGGTGATCGGGGTCGACCTCGTCCCCGAACGGCTCGCGCGCGTGGCTGCCCGAGGCGTGGAGGTGATCGACCTGCTGGCGCACGACGACGACCTGGCGGAGACCGTCCGCGGCATGACCGCCGGCCGCGGACCGGACGCGGTCATCGACGCGGTCGGCATGGAGGCGCACGGCGCCCCGGTCGCGAGACTCGCCCAGCTGGGGGCGGGACTGCTGCCCAGCCCCCTCGCCGCGAAGCTGATGGAGCGTGCCGGCGTCGACCGTCTCCACGCCCTCGACCTGGCCATCGACATCGTGCGCCGCGGCGGCACGATCTCGATTGTCGGAGTGTATGGAGGCATGACCGACCCGCTGCCCATGATGACCCTCTTCGACAAGCAGGTGCAGCTCCGCATGGGACAGGCGAACGTGCGGCGGTGGGTGGACGACATCCTCCCCCTACTCGAGGATGGCGACCCCCTGGGAACCGAGGAGTTCGCCACCCACCGGCTGCCGCTCGCGCAGGCGCCGCAGGCGTACGAGATGTTCCAGCGCAAACGCGACGGCGCCGTGAAGGTGCTGCTGCGGCCGTGAGCATCCGGCATGGCGACAGGGGGTGCGACCAGAGATCGAGGCGACGCACACGCACTGCTCCACCCTTGAGCTGCACGGCGTCCCGTCCGTCGCGCAGCCCCAGGCGCCGCGGCCATCTGATGGCTGAGCGAGAAGCCACCGGCACATCAGGCGCGTGAACCTCTACGCCCCGGCTCGGGTACGGCCTGGGTCGGCATCGGCCGACGTGCTGTACCTCAGCTGGGTCTGATCGACCTGCTCTGTGCACGGCGCAGCCAGCGAGCGGAGCTACGGTCATGTCACGAGTACTGGCTGTCGGGTGGAGGAGACCGATGGACATCGGCAAGGTTCAGGTTGACGGCGTGATCGCTCCGCCGGAGCCGGTCCCGACGGAGGAGCCGGCGCCGCAACCCCTCCCGCTCCCCTCACCTCCGCCACCTCAACCCAGCCCTGAGCCGAAACCGACGCCGGGCCCCTGGCAGGACCCTCCCAGCGCAGGCTGGGGCGGCTGATCAGCGGACGACTTCACATGGAGAAGGCTGCCAAGCCCATCCCCGTGATCGAGGACGCCGGCCGTGAGGCGCGGCAGCGCGGCCACAACCTCGCGGGCTTCCGGCGCGTGTCCCACGTCGGTGCCTATCACTTCGCCGCCAGGTGCCGCGGCTGTGGCTTGGAGGTGGCCGTCCGTGACGGAACCGGTGGCTGGTGGCACCGTCCGATCCCGCCGTGCACCAGGACGCCACCTGTCCTCCCCGCTGCGGACCCATAGGAACACACTCTTCGGCGCCCGTCCTGAGGGCGGTCCTGTCATGCAGCGAGCTGTGTGGGGATGTCGTGCAATGTCAGCAACTGGGCGCCGGAAGGGATGGTGGCATCGGGGCTAACCGCCCGGCCTCATGAGTGGATCATATGATAGCGTTGATGTAGTATTTCAGCCGTCGGGTTCCCACGCCCGAGGGGCGGGCAGGGAGGACAGGATGGGACGCGCGGGGACGGTAGCCGGAGCGGTGCCGATCATGGCGGCGGCTGCTGCGGTTCTCGTGGCCAGGCGCCGGCGCCTGCGACCGCTCGACGGCAGGGTCGTGCTCATCACCGGCGGCTCTCGCGGACTCGGCCTCGAGCTCGCCCGGCGCGCGGCGGAGCGGGGTGCCCGCATCGCCATCTGCGGACGCGACGGCGCCTCGCTGGAGGGCGCCCGCGACGAGCTCGAGCGGACGGGGGCCCAGGTGATCGCCGTGCGGTGCGACGTGGGACGTGCCGACGAGGTCCGCGACATGGTGGCCGCAGTCCAGCGCGGCCTCGGCCCGGTTGACGTCCTCATCGCCAACGCGGGGACGATCACCGTGGGTCCCGTCGAGGTGCAGGATCCCGAGGACTTCCGCGAGGCGATCGACACGATGTTCTGGGGTGTCGTCCATTCCGTGCTGGCCGTGCTGCCCGGCATGCGCACCCGCGGTGACGGGGCGATCGCCGTCATCACCTCCGTCGGCGGCAAGGTCGCCGTGCCCCACCTCCTTCCATACGCGGCCGCGAAGTTCGCGGCGGTGGGATTCTCCGAGGGACTTGCTGCAGAGGTTGCCGCCGACGGCGTCCGGGTGACCACGGTCGTCCCCGGGCTGATGCGGACCGGCTCGCACCTCAATGCGACGTTCAAGGGGCGTCACCGTGGCGAGTTCACCTGGTTCGGGGTCGGCGCATCGCTCCCGCTGGTGGCGGTGGACGTGCGCAGGGCCGCGACCCAGGTGCTCGACGCCGTCGAGCGCGGCAGGGTCGAGGTCTTCGTCGGCTGGCCCGCGAAGGTCGCTGCGCGTGTGCACGGCGTCATGCCGGGGACGACCACCAGGGTGCTCGCCGGGGTCGACCGGCTGCTGCCCTCCGGCGGAGCGGCGACCTCGCGGCGCGGATACGAGAGCCAGACATGGGTCACCCGTTCGCCCATCACGCTGCTGGGCGCTCGGGCGGCGAGGCGACAGCGACAGCTTCAGCGCAGCAGAGGGAGTGAGGGATGATGGCAACGACGTGTCGGGCTGGTGTCCGGCCGTGGGCGGTGGCGGCCGCACTGCTCCTGATGGCGATGGCGGTCATCCATGCGGTCGAGGTTCCGCACTACCTCGACGAGCACCCCGCGGTGGGCGGCCTCTTCGTCGCGGACGCGGCTGCGGCGATCGTGCTCGCCGTCGCCGTCCTTCGCGGTCGCCGGCCAGCATGGGCGCTGAGCGCGCTGCTCGCCGCCGCGACGGCGGTGGCATTCGTCCTGTCCCGCAGCACCGGGCTGCCCGGGTATCGGGACGACAGCTGGTTCGAACCGCTCGGCGGGGTGCCGATGGGACCGCTGTCCCTCCTGGTCGAGGGCCTCGTGGTCCTGGTCGCGGTGATCGTGCTCACCGCCGGTCGCGCCGTCCCCGAGGGAACCCGGGCGGCACGCCCCGCCGGCGGCTTGCGCCGTACCGCCAACCGGTCGGGACGATGAGGACGATGCGATCGCTCGCGCTCCCGCTGTGCGCCACCGTCCTCGCGGCCTGCGGCGGCGGCGGGAGCACTGGCCCGGTCACCGGAGCGGGCGCGGGCGGCCCTCGTGGCACCGCGGATGCGGCAGCCGGCGGCGGAGTGGCCAACGCCAGCCCGAACTCCGCGGCGAGCGGCGCGACCTCGCTCAGCGGGACCGTCAACCTCTCGGGTCCCGTCTCGGTGAGCGGTCCCTTCACGAGCACGACCGCTCCGCTGCCCTGCGCCACGCTCGGCCAGGCCGGCAGCAGTGGGCGCTTCCCACTGCCGTCACCCGGTGACGTGGGCGGCCAGCAGGTGCAGATCTCGCTGACCGTGTCACCGTATACCGGGCCCGGCGCGTATGGGCCCGATCACCTCCGGTCGACGGGAGCCGGGTTGACCGTCGCCGGTCGCCGGTACTCCCTCGACGGCGCCTCGACGGTCTCGGTGTCGATCGAGCCGGACGCCTCCGGCCGGTTGCAGCTCTCCGGCCTCGGTACCGCCTCCGGCCCGCCGCTGTCCGGCACGGTCACATGGACGTGCCGGGCCTCGCAGGTCGGAAGCCAGCCCTCGGCACAACCATCGGGGCAGCCCTGATCGTGGCAGCCTGGGCCGCGCGCGCGGTGCCGGCAGGGTCGATGGATTCGCGCTTTGAGTAGGAGGTTGACCAGGTACGTACGCCCAGTCCGGCGGCGGCGCTTCAGGAGGGAATCGATTCGACCTTCTGAAGACAGACCATGCGAATCAGAGCGGCGGAGCTACCAAGCGGTCCAGTACGGCCATCGTGTCCGCGTCGAGGTGCACCTGCCCGGTGGTGACATTCTCGGTCAGGTGCTCCAGGCTGGACGTGCCGGGGATCACCAGGACGCGGCGGTCGTGGGCCAGGAGCCAGGCCAGGCCGACCTGGGCCGGTGTGGCCCCGAGTGCCGTGGCGGCGGCGACCACGGCGGGATGCTCGGTCACCTTGGGGATGCCCGGGAACGCTGAGCCGAGCGGGAAGAACGGCACCCATGCCATGTCGTGCTGCCGGCACAGGTCGAGGAGGGGCTCGCCCGAACGGTCGAGGAGGCTGTAGGCGTTCTGCACGCAGGCGATGCCTGCGGGTAGGGCGTGCCGGAGCTGGTCGACGGTGATGTTGCTCATCCCGATGCCGCTGATCTTCCCTTCGTCGCGCAGCGCCACCATCTGGTCGAGTTGGCTGTCCAGGTCCACGCCCTCTCCGCCCGGCTCGCCGCCCTCTCCGGCGTCGAGCAGTCGCAGGTTGACCACGTCGAGCCGCTCCACGGCCAGGCTGCGCAGGTTGGCCTCGACCCCGGCACGGAGCTGCTCGGGCCGCTGGGCGCTGATCCAGCCGCCCTGGGCGTCGCGCTCGCCGCCGACCTTGCTCACGAGTACGAGGTTCTCGGGGTAGGGGTGGAGGGCGGCGTGGATCAGTTCGTTGGCGACGTCGGGCCCGTAGTACTGGGCGGTGTCGATGTGATTGACGCCCAGCTCGACGGCCCGGCGCAGCACCGCAAGGGCCGTGTGCCGGTCGCGGGGTGGACCCCATACGTGTGGACCGGGGAGCTGCATGGCGCCGAAGCCGATGCGGGCCACCGGGCGCCCGGCCAGCATGCCCGTGCCGCCGGGTGCGTCGTCTCGTTCGTGGGCTGCGGTCATGTGCTCACTCCTGTCATCGGTCTCTGGGTCACAGGTGTCAATTTTTCGCGGTGGGACGGACGATGATCTCACCCACGTCGATGTGCCTTCAGGGGCGGCCAGATCAGTGAGGACGAGGATGTGGGAGCGGCCGTCGCTCGGAGCCCAAGGCCCGTGGCGGCGGCTGATATCGTCCTCAGCCCGGCCGACCTCGACAGGGTGTGCGCACACATCAACCGACGAACGAGAGGACGACACGATGGCAAGGGCCCTGTACACGGCAAGATCGCGGGTGACGGGAGGACGCGACGGTCACGGCCGCGCTGCTGACGGAGGGCTCGAGGTGGATCTGCGGGTCCCGACGGAGCTGGGTGGAGCGGGTGGTGGAACCAATCCGGAGGAGCTCTTCTCGATCGGCTACGCGGCGTGTTTCGAGAGCGCGCTCGGCGTCATCGCCCGCCGCACCCACGTCCAGACCGGTGAGGTGAGCATCGACTCGGCCGTGAGCTTGTTTCCCACCGGCGACGGTGGCTTCACTCTCGCGGTGACTCTCGACGTGCTGCTCCCCGACGTGAGCGATCGCAGCGTGGCCGCCGAGCTCGTTCGGCGAGCCCACGAGATCTGCCCCTACTCCAATGCCACCAGGGGCAATATCGAGGTTGACCTTCTCCTCGGCGGCGAGCCGATCTGAAGCTGGAGCCGATCCGGATGCCATGGGGCCTCGCTGCGCGAGGCCGGAATCGTCGAGGATGATGCCGGGCTGTCCGATGGGTGCGTCACGGACCCGGTCTCAGGAAACGGTCTGGTTCAACCCCGCGAGGCGGCGCCATCCGACCGGCGACAGCTGCCGACCGGCGGTCTGCCAGTCCGAGCCCGGAGCCACTTCGCCGACCACCTGGATGCAGACGTGGTCCGCCCCCGCGTCGAAGTGCTGCCTGAGGCGCGCCGACACGACGTCCTCGTCGCCGATGGCGACCGTCGCGTCGACGAGTCGGTCACTGCCGCCGTCGGAGAAGTCGTCGTCGGTGAATCCCAGCCTCCTCAGGCTGTTCACGTAGTTGGGCAGCTGGAAGTAGGGCTCCAGGTGGCCGCGGGCGAGCTCACGCCCCCTGGCGGTGTCGGTCTCCAGCACGACCTTCAGCTCCGGAGCCAGCACCGGACCGGCGCCGAGGATCTCCCTGGCACGCGCGGTGTGCTCCGGGGTCACCAGGTACGGGTGCGCGCCGGCCGCACGCCGTGCCGACAGCTCGAGCATCTTCGGGCCCAGTGCGGCGAGCACGCGCTCGGCGGCCGGTTGGCCGGCGGCGTCCAGCTCGTCCAGGTAGGTGCGCATCGCCGTGTAGGGCTTGGCGTAGTTTGGCACGATCGCGCTGTGGCTCGCGCCGAGGCCCAGCACGAACCGCCCGGGGTACGTTGCGGTCACCTCGGCGTGCTGCGTGGCGACGTCCGCCGCACGGTGCTCCCAGATGTTGAGGATGCCCGTCGCGATCATGATGCGGCTGGTCGCCGCGAGCAGTCGTGCGCCGGCTTCGACGGGCGGGCTGCCCCCGATCCAGATCGTGCCGTAGCCGAGCTCCTCCAGCTCCGCGGCCGCCTCGCGCGACTGCGGCTGGTCCGCGCCCAACGCGGAGGTCCAGATGCCGATCCGTCCCAGGTCCATGCCGCCTCCTCAACGTGTACGAACGTCCATCGTACAACCGGTGGTCGGCCTCCACGACCCGCCTCGCACCGGCTTGCCGCTGACGGGTACGCCCTCCTCGCCAGTCCGGCGGGTCATTGGGTTCAACGGGCAGGTGATCCGGGTCAACGGGGGGATCGTCTGATCTGACCGTCGGCCAGGTCGTCGTGTTCAACCCGGCGCTTCGAGCGGTTCCGCTGGCCCTCGCATCCTGATGCTAGCCTGAGGCGTTCACGGTGCCCGACCTCGGAGATGCCGTCTGCCATGCCACCTCAGACTCTGGAGCCGACGACCGATACGACCCCATCGGCCACACCCTCCACTCCTGTTGCCTGGTGGGACGGTTGGTTCGAGGTCGCGGCCCGCGGATCACGCCTGCGCACCGAGATTCGTGCTGGGGTCGCGACCTTCCTGACCATGGCGTACATCCTCTTTCTCAACCCGGCCATCCTGGGTGGCGTGGCCGATGTCCACAGGCACTCGCTGCCCTTCGGCCAGGTCCTGACCGTCACCGCCCTGGTGGCCGGCGCCTTCACCCTCGCACTGGGCATCTTCGGCCGGCTCCCCTTCGCCGGCGCCGCCGGCCTGGGGCTCAACGGCTTCGTGGCCTTCAACCTGGTCGCTCAGCACCACCTGAGCTGGCCCGACGCCATGGGAATCATCGTGGTGGAGGGGCTGGTCATCGCCGTGCTGGTGTTGGTCGGCTTCCGCGAGGCGGTCATCCGGGCCATTCCGCACGACCTCCGACTCGCCATCGGCATGGGCATCGGCGTCTTCATCGCCCTGATCGGACTGGTCAACGCCCACATCGTCGTCAAGGGCGACGCCGTTCCGGTGACGCTCGGTCAGAACCTGGCGAACTGGAAGACGCTGGTCTTCGTGGTGGGGCTCATCGGAACGGGGGCGCTGACGGCGCTGCGCGTTCGCGGCGCCTTGCTCATCGGCATCCTCTGCAGCACCGTCCTCGCCATCGTCATCAACGCGATCAGCGGCAGGACGCTCTGGACCGACGGATCCGCGGTCATCCCGCACTCTCTGGTGGCGCCGCCCGACTTCGGTCTGGTCGGGCAGTTCTCGGTGACCCACTTCTGGAGCGTGCTCGGGGTCGGCAGCGCCGTGGCCATCGTCATCGCCGTCGGCCTCTCCGACTTCTTCGACACCACCGGAACCGGTATCGCCATCGGCAAGCGGGCGGGACTGCTCGATGACCAGGGACGGCTGCCGCGCATGAAGACCTTCCTGTTCATCGATGCGCTCGGCGCGGCCGCGGGCGGGATGGCGTCCGCCTCGTCCAACACCACCTACATCGAGAGCTCGGCGGGTGTCGAGGACGGTGGCCGCACCGGCATCACCTCGGTGGTGACCGGCGCACTGTTCCTCCTCTGCCTGTTCATCTCGCCGCTGGCCGGGATGGTCCCCAGCGAGGCCACCGCGCCGATCCTGGTGATCGTGGGCGTCCTGATGTTCGACCTCTTCTACGAGCTGGAGCGGACCCGGGACACCGACCGGTACATGGCACTGCCGATCTTCCTGACGGTCCTCACCATGGGGTGGACGTACAGCATCACCAACGGCGTCGGCTGCGGCTTCGTGAGCTACTCGTTCATGGCGCTGCTGACCAGGAGCGACGTCCCGGTGCTCGAGCGCGTCCACCCTCTGATGCTGCTCTTCACCGGCATCTTCGTCTGGTACTTCGTGCACGGCACGGTCTAGGCCGCAGCGGTGGTCGGTGACGCCGCCATCACGCCACCTCGCCGCTGCGGTGCGGCACCACCACGACATCGGCGACCCCCGCGATGTCCGGCCACAGCAGCCGGACCGCGCCGACCGCCAGGCCTGCGCCGACCAGCTGGGCGACGACGAACCCCGGGACCGACGCGGGGGAGATCCCGGCGAAGGTGTCGGAAAGCGTCCGCGCGAGGGTGACCGCCGGGTTCGCAAAGCTGGTGGACGAGGTGAACCAGTAGGCGGCGGTGATGTAGGCGCCAACGGCGAACGGCGCCATCGCCGCCCGCCCGCTGCGCACCACACCGAAGATCACCAGCAGCAGGCCGAAGGTGGCGATCCCCTCCCCGAGCCACAGATTCGGCGTGCTGCGACTGTGCTGGGAGATGGCCACCGCGGGCAGGGAGAACATCAGGTTGGCGAGGATCGCGCCGACCGCCGCCCCGGCCACCTGGGCGGCCAGGTAGGTGCCGACCTCCCTCCGGCGCAGGCCTCCGAACATGGCGTCGGCCACGCTGACGACCGGGTTGAGGTGGGCGCCCGAGACCGAGCCGACGGCGAGGATGATGGCCACGAGCGCGCCCCCGGTGGCGAGGGAGTTCTCGAGCAGGGCGAGGCCGGTGTCATGCGGGCTCAGCCGTTGCGCGGCGATGCCGCTGCCGATGACCGCGATGAGCAGCAGGGCGGTCCCGATGAACTCGGCGACCGCCCTGCGAAGGATCAGGATCGTGAACACCCAGGCTCAGCAGCAGTGCGCGGGAGCGTCCGGTTCGACGGTGCGCAGCGGGGCCGTGGACATCTCGGCGGCCTCGCCCTCGACGCCGTCCGGCGCGCAGCTGCACGGGGGTGTCTGCTCGACGTCGGCCAGCACGGTGTAGACCTCCCAGGGAGCTCCATCAGGGTCGTCGACCCACACCTTGTCCTGGAGCGCGAAGCAGCAGGTCACCCCGTCCTCGGTCGCCGTCGCCAGCCCCTGGCCGGCGAGGCGGCGCTGCGCGGCCGCGACCGCCTCGGTGGACTCCACCTCGACCCCGAGATGGTTGATGGTCCCGCCCTTGCCGTCGCCCTGGAAGAGGATCAGCTTCAGCGGGGGATCGGCGATGGCGAAGTTGGCATAGCCAGGCCGCCGCTTGGCGGGCTCGGTGGCGAAGAGCCTGGAGTAGAAGGCGACCGCCACCTCGATGTCGGTCACGTTGAGAGCCAGCTGCACACGGGACACCAGGGGCCACCTCATCGAAATTGATCGATGGGTTGGAGCATACCCCTTCCCATCGAATTCTGTCAATAGGTAGACTGTGGAGATGGCAACCACCCGGGCCGCCCCCGCCCCGTCGCCACCCCGCGTCAAGGGGTGCTGCGTCCCGCTCGCCCCGCTTCTGGCCGATCCGTCGTCGACGACCTGGCGGCGATCCACCGGGCGCTCGCCGACCCGACCAGGGTGCAGATGCTTCATCTGCTCAAGGCTGCCGGCGAGCCCATCTGCGTCTGCGACTTCACCGCCGCCTTCGACCTCGGTCAGCCGACGGTCAGCCATCACCTGGCCAAGCTGCGTGACGCCGGCTTCGTCACCAGCCACAAGCAGGGGATCTGGGCCTTCTACCGGCTCCGAGAGGACATGCCCGCCACCGCTCGCGCGGCCCTCACCCTCGTCCCCTGAGCAGATGCTGCCCCGCGCCCTTTTCGTCTGCATCCACAACGCGGGTCGTTCCCAGATGGCGCAGGCCTTCTGGGAGAGGCTTGGTGGCCCGGGCCGGTCCGCCGGATCGGACCCGGCGGCCCAGGTCCACCCGGAGGTCCTCGAGGCGATGGGCGAGCTCGGCATCGACCTCGCCGACCGGGTCCCGCATCGCCTCGACCAGGCGGATGCGGAGTGGGCTGACGTGGTGGTCACCATGGGCTGCGGTGACGCCTGCCCCTTCATCCCGGGCAAGCGGTACCTCGACTGGGAGCTCGACGATCCCAAGGGGAGGGGTGTCGAGGCGGTGCGGGGCATCCGTGACGAGGTCGAGCGGCGCATCGCCCAGCTCGCCTCGGAGTTCGACGCCTCCGCGCGGGCTTGCCAGGGCGATCCGCCCACGTCCTCTCACTGCTCGGCCTGGCCGCCGCGAGCCGGCTGACCCGTCGTCGGATCCAGGATGAGGCGATCGTTCGGCGGCCCACGGAAGTCGAACGCGCCGGCGAGGTCGAAGGCGATGCCCTCCGACCTGTCCCTGCTCGCGAGAACCTGGTCCGCCGAGCCGTCGATGTCCCGCAGCCGCCAGTTGTGCTCGTCCTCGGGGTCGGAGTAGCCCGCGTGGCCGTCCCTGTATCCCGGCGTCTTGAGGAAGCTCACCGCCGGCAGTGCGGACGGGGGCAGGCCTTCAGTGGCGATCGCCGCCACGAGCTGGTCGAAGTCGCTGATGTCGTAGTTGTGGTTCGGCGTGTCGAACTGCGGCGTCCCGCCGGCGTAGCGCTGCGTGTCGGTGCCGACCGAGCGCAGTCCGGGGAGGGTGTCCCTGCCTGTGCCGTCGATCGGGAGGGTCAGGTGATGCGGGTTGGCGGTGCTCGCGTGTACCGGAAGGGTTCGTGGTGCGGGATGTAGTCGTCCTTGTACCCCCACT
>JAQBPH010000419.1:0-17525 GCA_028287625.1 Chloroflexota bacterium
TCGAGATCGGCGGCACCGACCAGCTCTTCAACCTGCTCGCCGCCCGCGACGTGCAGCGCTGGTACGGCAGGTCGGTCCAGGACGTGGCCACCTTCCCCATCCTCGAGGGCACCGACGGCGTCCGGAAGATGAGCAAGAGCCTGGGCAACTACATCGGGGTCGCCGAGCCCGCCGAGGAGCAGTACGGCAGGGCGATGTCGATCCCCGACGGGCTCATCGTCCGCTGGCTGACCCTCGCCACCGACGTGCCCGCCGCCGAGGTGGAGGAGATCGCCCACGGGCTCGCCGCCGAGGAGGTCAACCCGCGCGACGCCAAGGCCCGGCTGGCGCGGGCGATCGTCGCCCAGTTCCACGGCGACGCCGCCGCGGAGGCGGCCGAGGCGGTCTTCCGCCGGGTCCACTCCGGCGGCGGCCTCCCCGAGGAGATGCCCGAGGCGGCGCTGCCCACCGGCGAGGGCGGCCGCGACGCCGTCGCCTTCGTCGCCGACGCGCTCCGCGCGGCCGGGGAGGGGGGCCGCTCGACCAGTGATCTGCGCCGCGTCTTCGCCCAGGGCGGCATCTCCCTCCACGACCAGGACGCCGGCCTGCGGCACCTCGTCACCGACCCGAAGACGCCGGTCCGGTTCGCTGGCAACGGCCGTCCGGAGCCCCGATTGGTGGTCGAGGACGGCGGGATCACGGTGCGGCCGGGGGCGGTGATCCAGGTGGGCAGGAGGACCTTCGTCCGCTGCGTCGCCGGCTGAGCCGGCAGGGGCGCGAGACGGGCGTCTCAGTACACTGTCGGTGGCAGGAGAGGCTAGAATTTCTGAACGTCTGTTCGGCGCGCCGAGCCGGGGGGCGGAGGGCGGCGCGGGGAGGACCACATGTCCGGTCACAGCAAATGGGCGGGGATCAAGCACAAGAAGGCGATCGTCGACGCCAAGCGAGGACAGGTCTTCACCAAGGTCGCCCGCGAGATCACGGTGTCCGCCCGCGAGGGCGGCAACGACGTCGACGGCAACTTCCGGCTCCGCCTCGCCATCCAGAAGGCGCGCGAGGTGAACATGCCCGCCGACAACATCGAGCGCGCCATCCAGCGCGGCGTCGGCGGCAAGGAGGGCGCCCAGCTCGAGGACATCCGCTACGAGGGCTACGGCCCCCACGGCGTGGCGGTGATGGTCGACGTGCTCACCGACAACCGCAACCGGACGGTGGCGGCGCTGCGGAACATGTTCACCCGCTCGGGCGGGTCGCTGGGGGAGAGCAACACCGTCGCCTGGATGTTCCGCCAGGAGGGCGTGCTCCGCATCGCCGCCGGCGACGCCGACCCGGAGGAGCTCGCCCTCGAGGTGCTCGACGCCGTCGACGTCGGCGAGGAGGGCGACGTCGCCGTCGACGGCGGCTCGGTCCAGGTCACCGTCGCCCCGGCGCGCTTCGAGGAGGTCCGTCGCACCCTGGAGGGCCGCGGCTACACCATCGAGAACGCCGAGGTCACCATGGCACCGAGCACGTCGGTGGCGGTCGACGCCAAGCAGGCCCCGGGGGTGCTGCGGCTGCTCGACGCGCTCGAGGAGCACGACGACGTCCAGCAGGTCTACGCGAACGTGGAGATCCCCGACGAGGTCCTCGAGTCGGTTGGCTGAGGTGGCCCCTCCGTCATGATCGTGCTGGGGGTGGACCCCGGCCTGGCCCGCACCGGCGTCGCCGTGGTCGAGGGCACGCCGGGATCGCTCCGCCTCCGCCACGCCGGCTGCCTCGAGACCCCCGCCGGCACCCCCGACCCCGACCGGCTCGCCCTGCTCCTCGGCGCCCTCGAGCTGCTCATCGCCCGGGAGCGGCCTCAGGCGGCCGCGGTCGAGCAGCTCTTCTTCTCGACCAACCGCCGCACCGCCATGCGGGTCGGCGAGGCCCGGGGGGTGATCCTCTGCGGGCTCGCCCGCGCTGGCCTCGCGGTCGCCGAGTACACGCCGCTGCAGGTCAAGGAGGCGGTGGCGGGCTGGGGGGCGGCGCCGAAGCCGCAGGTGGCGCGGATGGTGCGCACCCTGCTCGGCGGGGCCGTCCTGGACGGCCCCGACGACGTCGCCGACGCCTGCGCGGTGGCGGTCTGCCATCACCACCGCGCCCGGCTCTCCGGCGCCGCCCGGCCGCCGGCGATGGCCGCGGGGATGACCGCCGGCCTCGCCGCGGCCGTGGCCCGGGCGCGGGCCGCCCCGGGGGGGAGGGGGGTGTTCCCGCAACAATGATCGCGCTGCTCAGCGGCCGCGTCGCCGCGCTCGACGGCTCGACCGTGATCATCGACACGGGCGGGGTCGGCTACGAGGTCGGCTGCCACCTCCGCACCGTCGCCGCCCTCCACGAGTGGTCGGTGGGCGCGGTGCCGGTCACCCTCCACATCCACACCTCGGTGAGCGCGGACGCGATCCGTCTCTACGGCTTCCTCGGCGCCGCCGAGCTGCGCCTCTTCCGGCTGCTCCTCGGGGTGGAGCGGATCGGGCCGAAGGCGGCGCTCGGCATCCTCGGCCGCGCCGACCTGCCCACCCTGGTGCGGGCCCTGCGCAGCGGCGACGTGGCCCTGCTCGCGACCGTGCCGGGGATCGGCCGCAAGACCGCCGAGCGCATCGTCCTCGAGCTGCGCGACCGGCTCGACGACATGGCCCTGCCCGGCGATGGCGCCGCCACCGCCCCCGAGCAGCGGACGGTGGCGGCGGCGGTCGAGGGCCTGGTGGCGCTCGGCTTCCGCGAGCCCGAGGCGCGCGCCGCGGTGGCCGCGGGGGTGGCCGAGAGCGGCACCGAGGCCGCCGTGGGCGCCCTGGTCGCCGCCGCCCTGCGCCGCCTCGACCGGGTGCCGACGTGACCGATCCCGACCCCCGGGTGGTCGCTCCGGCCGAGGTGGAGGAGGATCGCGCGGAGGAGTCGGCGCTCCGCCCCCGGCGCATCGCCGACTTCGTCGGCCAGCCGGCGGTGCGCGAGCAGCTCGGCATCCTCCTCGAGGCGGCGCGGGGGAGAGGGGAGGCGCTCGACCACGTGCTCCTCCACGGGCCTCCCGGGCTGGGCAAGACCACCCTCGCCCAGATCATCGCGGCCGAGATGGGCGTGCGGCTGCGCACCACCAGCGGGCCGGCGATCGAGCACCAGGGCACCCTGGCCTCGATCCTCACCAACCTCGAGGCCGGCGACGTGTTCTTCGTCGACGAGATCCACCGCCTCAGCCGCACCGTCGAGGAGGCCCTCTACCCCGCGATGGAGGACTTCGCCTTCGACTGGGTGGCCGGCAAGGGCGCCGGTGCCCAGGCGATGCGCCTCAGTCTGAAGCGGTTCACGGTGGTCGGCGCGACCACCCGGGCCGGGGCGCTGGGCGGGCCGCTGCGCGACCGCTTCGGGATCACCATCCGGCTCGACTTCTACGACGTCGCCGAGCTCTGCGCGATCGTGCGCCGCTCCGCCGGGCTGCTCGGCATCGAGATCGACGGCGACGGTGCCCGGCTGCTCGCCAGCCGCTCCCGGGGCACCCCGCGGATCGCCAACCGGCTGCTGCGCCGGGCCCGCGACTACGCCCAGGTGCGTGCCGCGGGCCACATCGACGAGGCCGTCGCCGAGCGGGCGCTGCGCGTGCTCGGGGTCGACGAGGGCGGCCTCGACGAGCTCGACCGGCAGGTGCTCGGGGTGCTCTGCGGCGCCTACTCGGGCCGGCCGGTGGGGCTGCAGACGCTCGCCGTCAGCGTCCAGGAGGACGCGGACACCGTCGAGGACGTGGTCGAGCCCTACCTCATCCGCCTCGGCTACATCGCCCGCACCCCCTCGGGGAGGTTGGCCACCGCCGGCGCCTACCGCCACCTCGGCCTGCCCGTGCCCCCCGGGGTGCCCGGCGCCGTCGCGGTGCAGCCGGAGCTGCTCTGAGCACGACCGTGGCCGGCGCCACGGCGGCGACCGCCACCGCCGCGTTCGACTACCCGCTGCCGCCCGAGCGCATCGCCCAGCGGCCGCTCGCCGAGCGCGACGCCTCGCGGCTGCTGCACCTCCCGCTGGACGGCACCCCGGAGGACCGCACCTTTCGCGAGCTGCCCGCCCTGCTGCGCCGCGGTGACCTGCTGGTGGTGAACGACACCCGGGTGCGGGCCGCCCGGCTGGGCGCCCGGCGGCCGGCGGGCGGCGCCGCCGAGCTGCTGGTGCTGCATCCCCTCGCGGAGGGGACGTACGCCTGCCTGGTCCGCCCCGCCCGGCGGCTGCCCGAGGGCACCCGGCTGAGCTGCGGTGGCGGGCTCGAGGCGGTGGTGGGCGGCCGGGTGCCGGGCCACCCCGGGGTCAGGGAGGTGCGCCTCGATGCCGCCGGCGGCGACGTCGACGCCGCCATCGAGGCCGCCGGCCGGGTGCCGCTGCCGCCCTACATCCACGCCACCCTCGACGATCCCGGCCGCTACCAGACCGTCTACGCCGCGGGTGGGCCGGCCTCGGCGGCGGCCCCCACCGCCGGCCTCCACTTCACCCCGGCGGTGCTCGCCGCCCTCGAGGCCGCCGGGATCGAGCGCACGGAGGTGCGGCTCGAGGTGGGGCTGGCGACCTTCGCTCCGATCCGCCACGAGCGCGTCGACGACCACCCCATGCACGCGGAGCGCTACTCGCTGCCCGACAGCGCCGCCGCCGCGGTCGCCGCGGCCCGCGCCCGCGGCGGCAGGGTGGTCGCCGTCGGCACCACCGCGGTCCGGGTGCTGGAGAGCCGCGCCCGCGAGGACGGCACCGTGGAGGCGGGGGAGGGGACGACCCGCCTCTACCTGCGTCCGGGGGTGCCGGTGCGGGTGGTCGACGGGCTGCTCACCAACTTCCACCAGCCGCGCTCCAGCCTGCTGGTGCTGCTCGCCGCCCTGATCGGCACCGAGCGCTGGCGCGCCGCCTACGACCACGCCCTCGCCGCGGGCTACCGGTTCCTCTCCTTCGGCGACTGCATGCTCTGCTGGCGGACCGCCGGCACATGAGCGCGCTGACCATCGCCGCCCGCGACGGCGCGGCGCGCACCGGGACGCTGCGCACCGCCCACGGCGAGGTGCGGCTGCCCGCCTTCATGCCGGTGGGCACCCACGCCGCGGTCAAGGCGGTCCACCCCGCCGAGGTGCGCGCCTGCGGCGCCGACATCCTCCTCTGCAACGCCTACCACCTGGCGCTGCGCCCCGGCGTCGAGCTGGTCGAACGGCTCGGCGGGCTGCAGGAGCTGATGCGCTGGGACGGTCCCATCCTCACCGACAGCGGCGGCTACCAGCTGGTCAGCCTCGACGGGGTGGCCTCGATCGACGACGACGGGGCGACCTTCGTCTCCCCCTACGACGGCGGCCGGCTGCGGGTCACCCCCGAGGACACGGTCGGCCTCCAGGCCCGGCTCGGCGCCGACCTAATCATGTGCCTCGACCACCCGGTCGCCTACGGAGCCCCCGACGCGGCCGCCGCCGAGGCCACCGCCCGCACCCACCGCTGGGCGGAGCGCTGCCGCCGGGCCCACCCCGGCCGCGACCGCCACCTGCTCTTCGGCATCGCCCAGGGCGGCTTCGACGTGGCCGCGCGGCGGCGCTCGGCGGAGCTGATCGCCGGGCTCGACTTCGACGGCGTCGCCATCGGCGGGCTGGCTCTCGGCGAGCCCCCGCCGGTGATGGAGGCGATGGCGGGTGCGGCGCTGGAGCGGCTCCCCGAGGAGCTGCCCCGCTACGTCATGGGGCTGGGCACCGACGCCGAGCTGCTCGCCATGGTTGCCGCAGGGGTGGACATGTTCGACTGCGTGCTCCCCACCCGGCTGGCCCGGAACGGCACCGCTCTCACCTGCGGCGGCCGGCTTCCGCTGCGCCGCTCCGCCCACCGCGACGACCTCCGCCCCCTCGAGGAGGGCTGCCCCTGCCCCGCCTGCGCCGGGGGCTTCAGCCGCGCCTACCTCCGCCACCTCTTCGCCGCCGGAGAGATCCTCGCCCACCGGCTGCTCTCGCTCCACAACCTCACCCACCTCGGCCTGCTGATGGAGGGCGCCCGGGCCGCGATCGCCGCTGGGTGGCTCGCCGAGTACCGGCGTGGGGTCCTGGCCGGGTTGGCTGCGGGGATCGACTCGGCGGCGGCGGCGGGGGTGGCGAGCGCACGCCCCGGGGTTGTCTGCAGCGCCGGCCCGGAGTAGGGTGCGGCCGTCGCGGAGACCGTTCGCATAGTCTGCGTGTGTGGGTCATTCAAGTCGCGGCATCCGCGTAGGTATTCCGTCCGGCGGGTCGTCTCACAAGGGACATGTCAGAGAGGTCTGGCACCCGCCGGGCCCCCGCTGGGAGGAACGTCCCCATGAGACCTCTGCAGAGAACGGTCCGCGTACTCGCCACCGCCGTCTTGGCAGCCGGAACCCTGGCCGCCGGGGGTGGGGTGGTCGCCGAGGCCAGCTCTGACCCCTCCTACTGCACAACGGGGATGGGGGATCAGCCGTGCCGGGGCTGCCCCGGCGATCCCCAGGGGCCCTGCACGGCCTACGATGACAGCGGTCGCATCGACATCGGCCAGAAGTGCTGTGACCCGGCCTGCGTGAACTTCAAGGGCAACCCGGGTGGCGAGTACGAGGACTACGTCTGGGTGTACGGCTGGAGCTACCACAACCGCGTCACCGGTCAGGACTACCGTCAGAGCTACATCGGCGGCAAGGGTGGGACCGTCGGTCCCTGGACCGAGAAGGGTCAGTTCCACCAGCCGATCTGCGACTGATCACGCTCGACACGGTGCCCGGGTTGGCGCGGCCCGCCCCGGAGCGGGCTGCTCCGTAGCGGCGGGCTCCGGTACACTCCCCCGCCGTGATCCGTCTCAACCGCTGGATGATGGGCGGGGTCCTGTTCGTCATCCTCACCGCCCTCTTCATCGACACCTACGGGTACACCTACCGCTTCCTCGTCGAGCGCAAGCCGCTGGGCGCCACGCTCAGCAGCAACCCCCACATCGGCAGTTACGAGGTCTTCATCCACAAGGGCCTCGACCTCAGCGGTGGCACCGAGTTGACCATCGCCATCTGCAAGGGGTTCAACGACCCGCCCGGTACCTCCTGCCGCAATGGGCCGCCCAAGGGCGCCAACCTCAGCGACGTCCAGAACGCGACCATCACCGTGCTGAGCCAGCGGGTCAACAGCCTCGGCGTGGCCGAGGCGAGCGTGCAGGCCCAGGGCAGCGACCAGATCCTGGTCCAGATCCCGGGCGTCAGCCTTGCCAAGGCCAAGGACGTGATCGGCACCACGGCGCGGCTGCATTTCGCGACCTCCGTCCCCGGTCAGGCCAACCCCAACGATCCGACCTTCCTCCGAGACCAGGAGAGGCACTACACCGCCCAGCAGCTCCTGGACACGACCCTCTATCCCACCGGCTACCACTGGAAGATCGACGACAACATCCTCGCCACCGACGTCACCAAGGCCGACTCCGGCTTCGACACCCAGCAGAACCAGTACGCCGTCTACCTCACCTTCAACAGCCAGGGCGCGGCGGAGTGGTCGAAGATCACCAATGCCGCGTTTGCGGCGACCCAGGACACTCCACCCAACCGGATCGCGATCTTCCTCGACGACCAGATCATCAGCGCACCGAGCGTCCGCACACCGTCGAGCAGCACCACCGAGATCACCGGGGGCTTCACCGCCGACGGCGCGACTCAGCTGGCCAGCCAGATCACCGCCGGCGCCCTCCCCGCCGAGATCGCCACGGTGCAGGCCAACGAGGTGAGCGCCACCCTCGGACAGGACACGGTGCGCAAGAGCCTGATCGCCGGCTTCGTGGGGCTGGTCATCGTGGTGCTCTTCATGGTCGGGTACTACCGCTTCCCCGGCCTGCTCGCCAGCGTCGCCCTGCTCGGCTACGCGGCCATCGTGCTCGCCCTCTACAAGCTCATCCCGGTCACGGTGACCCTGGCCGGCCTGGCGGGCTTCGTGCTCAGCGTGGGCATGGCGGTCGACGCCAACGTGCTCATCTTCGAGCGAACACGGGACGAGCTGCGCCACGGGCGCAGCGTGCCCCTCGCCGTGGAGGCGGGCTTCCGCCGCGCCTGGCCGGCGATCCGCGACAGCAACATCTCCACGATGATCGCCTGCCTGGTGCTGTGGCTCTTCGGCACCGACGTGGTCAAGGGGTTCGCGCTCACCCTGGGGCTCGGCGTGGCGGTGTCGATGTTCAGCGCCATCCTCATCACCCAGTCGCTGTTCGTCGGGGTGCTCAGCTGGCGCCGGGCGCGCAACCCGAAGCTGTACACCGAGATCCACGAGGAGTACGAGACGGCGCCGCCCAAGGGCCGCTTCGACATCGTGCGCACCCGCAACTGGTACTTCCTCGGCTCGCTGGTGATCATCATCCCCGGCATCCTGGCGATCCTCTTCTGGGGATTCCGCCTCGGCCTCGACTTCGCCGGCGGCAATCGCATCGACGCCACCCTGCAGCGGCCCGCCACCCAGGCCCAGGTGGAGAGGTCGGTGACCAGCGTGGCCGCGACCCTGCAGCCCAGCATCCAGTCGGAGTCGGGCAACCGCTTCTCGATCCGCACGCTGCCGACGTCGCTCGAGCAGGAGCAGATCATCGTCGACAGGCTCGGCACCGACTTCGGCTATGCCAAGGACGCCAAGGGCGCGCCGATCGTGCAGACCCAGACGGTCGGTCCCACCATCGCCACCGACCTGGTCCGCAAGGCGATCCTGCTGGTGATCCTGTCCTCAGTGCTGATCTCGGTCTACCTCGCCTTCCGGTTCCGCACCCAGACCATCTCGCGCTGGCGGTTCAGCGTCGCCACCCTGTTCAAGCTGCTCCACGACGTGTTCGTGCTCGCCGGCATCTGGGCGATCCTCGGGCACTTCAGCAGCGTCGCCGAGGTCGACACCCTCTTCGTCACCGCGATCCTCACCTCGGTGTCGTTCTCCATCCACGACACCATCGTGGTCTTCGACCGCATCCGCGAGAACCTGCGCAGCGGTCCGCGGCTCACCTTCGACCAGATCGTGAACCTGTCGACGGTGCAGACCATGACCCGCTCGCTGAACACCGCGCTCACCGTCGCCTTCGTGCTCTTCGCGCTCGTGCTGTTCGGCGGGTCGACGATCCGCGGCTTCGTGCTCGCGCTGCTCATCGGCATCGTGACCGGGACCTTCAGCTCGATCTTCAACGCCAGCACGCTGCTGATCGCCTGGCAGTCGATCGACCGGGAGCGCCCGTCGCAGACCACCACCGGCACCGGTCCGCGCCGGGTCCAGGCGAAGCGCGCGGTCTCCTGACGCCGCGCGGAGGGAGGCGCCTCCCTCCGCGCCGGCGCGGGTTCTTCGACGAGCAGGCGTTCGCGCTATACTCAGGGGCTGCCCACCACCGTGCTCCTGCCGCCGGCGGTGCAGGGGTGCCGCAGCACCCAGTCCATCCCCGGAACGGGCGTCCACCCGCTCCACCACAGCGTCCTGAAGTGTCGAACGACGCGCTTGCGCGCATCACCGAGCTTGTCCTGCCCTCCCTGGCGCAGTGCGGCGTGGAGCTGTACGGCGCCGAGTGGGACGGTCAGCCCACGCCTCCGACACTCCGCCTGCTCATCGAGAAGCCGGGCGGGGTGAACCTCGACGACTGCGCGCAGGTCTCCCGCGCCGTCGCCGCGGTGCTCGACGCCCACGACCCGATCAGCGCCACCTACACCCTCGAGGTCTCCTCGCCGGGCGCGGAGCGTCCGCTCCACGAGCCCGAGCAGTGGCTCAGGGCGCTGGGCTCGCGGGTCAACGTGCGCTTCCGCAGCGGCGACGCCGACACCGTGGTCGAGGGCCGCCTGCTCGCCGTGGCCGACGACGGTGTCGAGGTCGAGATCCGCGAGCGCCGCAACCCGAGCTCGGTGCATGTGCCCTTCGCCGACGTCCTCGCCGGGCGCCTCGCGGTGGAGATCTGATGTGGCCGATCCGGTGGTGAGCGAGCTGCGCTCCGCCCTCGCCGAGCTGGGCAGCAGCGCCGAGGTCGGCGAGGCCGAGCTGCTCGCGGTGATGGAGCGCGCGGTCACCGAGGCGTATCACCGGGTCGCCCCCACCGACGCCGGGGTGCGCGCCCACGTCGATCTCGGCTCCGGCGCCGTCGAGCTCTTCCGGCCCACCGAGAGCGGCGGCCGCGAGCGCGTCGACGACCCCGGTCCCGACTTCTCGCGCCAGGCCGCGCTCGCCGTCCGCGGCGCGGTCGGCGGCTGGCTGCGCGAGGCCGAGCGCGACCGCGTGCTCCGCGAGGGGTCGGCACGGCGAGGGGAGCTGATCGACACCATCGTCGAGCGCCCCGACGGCGACGCCTGGTGGCTGCGCAACGACCGCTTTCCCGCGCTGCTGCCGGTCGAGGAGCAGATCCCCGGCGAGACGCCGGAGCGCAACCGCCACCTCAAGGTGGTCGTGGTCGACGTCCGCCGCCGCGGCCGTGATGCCGCGGTGGTGGTCTCGCGCTCCCATCCCAACCTGGTCCGCCGCCTCCTGGAGCAGGAGGTGCCGGAGATGGCCTCCGGGCAGATCGCCATCCGCGCCATCGCCCGCGAGCCGGGGCGGCGCACCAAGGTCGCCGTCTACGCGGCGGGGGGCACCCTCGACGCCGAGGGCGCCTGCATCGGCCCCCGGGGGGTGCGCCATCGCGCCGTGGTCGCCGAGCTCGGCGGCGAGCAGCTCCACATCGTGGGCTGGTCGGCCGACCCGGAGGTGTTCTGCGCCCGGGCGCTCGCCCCCGCCGAGGTGGTCGCGGTCGAGCTCGACGAGACCACCCGCACCGCCCACATCACCGTCGCCCCCGGGCAGCTCTCCCTGGCCATCGGCCGCTCGGGCGAGAACGCCCGGCTGGCCGCGAGGCTCACCGGCTGGCGCATCGACATCCGCAGCGACGTGGGGGAGCGGTCGTGAGCGACGCCCCCGCGCCCGCTGCGCCCCGCCGGCCGGAGCGCACCTGCGTCGGCTGCCGCGCGGTCAGGCCCAAGCGCGAGCTGCTGCGCATCGTCGTCCCCGCCGAGGGTCCGGCGGCCCTCGATCCCACCGGGAAGCGGAACGGCCGCGGCGCATACCTCTGCCGTGATAGGGGTACAACCTGTCTGACGCAGGCGAGGCGTCGGCATGCCCTCGTCCGCGCGCTGCGCACAACATCCGACCGCATCGACTGGGACAGCCTCGCCGGCGACCTGGACACGGTCCCTCAGGAGGTACTGACATCGCCACGGTGAAGAAGCTGACCCTGCCCGCGACGCTCACGGTGAAGGAGCTGTCCGACCGTCTCTCGGTCTCCGGCCCCCAGCTCATCAAGTACCTGATGGGCAACGGGGTGATGGCGAACCTCAACCAGGCCCTGGACTTCGACACCATGGCCCTGGCCGCCGACCACTTCGGGTTCGAGGCGGAGAGCGAGGATGCGGCACCGGCCGCAGCGCCGGCCGAGGGGCGCCGGGTGCGCCATCCCCTCCTCGACCTCTCGAAGGAGGACCCCGCGTCGCTGGTGGCGCGTCCGCCGGTCGTCACCGTGCTCGGTCACGTCGACCATGGCAAGACGTCGCTGCTCGACGCCATCCGGCAGACCAAGGTGGCGGCCGGCGAGGCGGGTGGCATCACCCAGCGCATCGGCGCCTATCAGATCGAGAAGAACGGCAGGCTGATCACCTTCATCGACACCCCGGGTCACGCCGCCTTCACCGCGATGCGCGCCCGGGGGGCCGACGTCACCGACGTCGCCGTCCTCGTGGTCGCCGCCGACGACGGCGTCATGCCCCAGACCGAGGAGGCGATCCAGCACGCCCGCACCGCCGGGGTGCCGATCCTGATCGCCCTGAACAAGATCGACCGGGACAACGCGAACCCCGACCGGGTGCTGCAGCAGCTCGCCGAGCGCGACCTCATCCCCGAGGAGTACGGCGGCACCACCACGGTGGTGCGGACCAGCGCGCGCACCGGCCAGGGCATCGACGAGCTGCTGGAGATGATCCTCCTGCTCACCGAGATCGAGGAGCCCAAGGCCAACCCGAAGGCTCCGGCGGTCGGCACGGTGATCGACGCCCACCTCGAGCGCGGCCGCGGGCCCATCGCCACCGCCCTGGTGCAGAACGGCACCCTGCGGATCGGCGACAACATCGTCGCCGGCGCGGTCTTCGGCAAGGTCCGGGCCCTCATCGACGACACCGGCCGCCGCGTCAAGGAGGCGGGACCGAGCCTGCCGGTGGTGGTCACCGGGCTCTCCGACGTGGTCGTCGCCGGCGAGCTGTTCCAGGTCATGGACACCGAGCGCGCGGCGAGGAACCTCGCCGAGCAGCGCGGCTTCCAGGCCGAGAAGCAGAGGGCGCAGCCGGTCCGCCGGATCACCCTCGCCGATCTCGCCAACCAGGTCGCCGAGGGCGGCCTCAAGACCCTGAACCTGATCATCAAGGCGGAGGCGAACGGCTCGCTCGAGGCGCTGAAGGGGCAGATCCTCCAGATCCAGGATCCCACCGTGCGCATCAAGATCGTCGCCGACAACGTCGGCGAGGTGGGCGAGGCCGACGTCAACCTCGCCGCCGTGAGCGACTCGATCGTGATCGGCTTCAACGTCAAGCCCGACGTCGCCGCCCGGGCGGCGGCGGAGTCGCAGGGCGTCGACGTGCGCTACTACGACGTCATCTACCAGGTCACCGACGACATCGTGAAGGCGATCAAGGGCCTCTACGAGCCTACCTTCGTCGAGGTCCTCCAGGGCCGCGCCGAGGTCCGCAAGGTCTTCACCGTGGACGGCCGCGCCTCCATCGCCGGCTCCTACGTCACCGAGGGCAGGATCACCCGCAACGCCATCGTCCGGGTGCTGCGCGACGGCCGGGAGGTGGCCAAGGGCCGGATGAACCAGCTGCGGCGCTTCCGCGACGATGTGCGCGAGGTGGCCCAGGGCTACGAGTGCGGCATCACCCTCGAGGACTTCTCCGATTTCCAGGAGAAGGACATCCTCGAGGCCTACGTGGTCGAGCAGCAGAACCTGTGACCTGGAGACCGGGAGACGCCACCGCCCCGGCCGGCCGCGGCGGCGGTGGCCCGCAGCGGATGCTGCGCGTCGCCAAGCAGCTCCGTGAGGAGCTGTCCATGCTCATGCTCACGGAGATGAAGGACCCGCGCATCCGGCTGGCCTCGGTCACCGAGGTGCGCCCCTCCCGCGACCTGCGCAGCGCCGTCGTCAAGGTCAGCGCGCTCGGCACCGACGCCGAGCGCGAGGCGGTGATGGCCGGTCTGCGCCACGCCGAGGGCTTCCTGCGCTCGACCCTCGGCGACCGGCTGGAGAACCTCAAGACGATCCCGAAGCTGCGCTTCGTCCTCGACGACTCGATCGCCTATGCCGTGCGGGTCAGCTCGATGCTGCGCCAGCTCGACGACGCACCTCCCACCCCGCCGGCCGTCGCGCGGCCGTCGCACCCCTCAGGAGACACCGGCATGACGGCCACTCCCGCTGTCGCATGGCCTGCCCTCTCGGACGTCGCCGGCGACGTCCGCAGGATCATCGACAGCAGCCACCACATCGTCTGCATGGCCCACAAGGACGCGGACGCCGACAGCCTGGGCTCGGCGCTCGCCTTCGCCGCGGCGCTCCGCGCCATCGGCAAGGCGCCCCATCCCGTGGTCCCCGATCCCGTCCCCTTCACCCTCGACTACCTCCCCGGGTTCGACACCCTGGAGAAGGCGCCGGAGCGCATCGACGCCATCTTCACCTTCGACTGCGCCACCACCGGACGCTTCGGCGAGAAGCGCAGCCTGCTCGAGTCCGGCACCCACCCGGTGGTGAACATCGACCACCACGTGAGCAACACCGCCTACGGATCGGTGAACCTGATCCAGCCCGACGCCAGCGCCACCGGCCAGGTGGTCTTCCGGCTGCTCCGCGCTCTCGACCTGCCCATCCCGCCGGAGGCTGCCACCAACCTGTACGCGGCCCTGCTCACCGACACCGGTGGCTTCCGCCACGAGAACACCACCGAGGAGGCGCTGCGCCTCGGCGCCGACCTGGTGCAGCTCGGTGCCGATCCCGCCTGGATCGCGCTGAAGAGCTACAAGTCGCGCGCGGTCAGCACCCTGCGCCTCGAGGCGCTCGCCGTGGCCACCATGCACAGCGAGCTCGAGGGCCGCCTGGTCTGGTCGGCGGTGACCCGGGCGATGCTGGAGGAGGCCGGCGCCGCCTGGCAGGAGACCGACGGCGTCATCGACGTGCTCCAGTCCGTGAGCACCATGGTCGTGGCGGTGCTCTTCAAGGAGCTGCAGCCCGAGCTGACCAAGATCAGCGTCCGCACCCGCGGCGACGCCGACGCCACCGATCTGTGCACTCCCTTCGGAGGCGGCGGCCACCGCCGCGCCGCCGGCGCCGAGGTGCACCTGCCGCTGGCGGTCGCCCAGGAGCGGGTGCTGCAGCTCGCCCGCGATCAGCTGAGGGCGGCGTGAACGAGACGGTCACGGCGCCCCCCATCCGCCGGGGGCGGCCGCCGGCGCGCCATCACGGCATCGTGCCCCTCAACAAGGCGCGGGGCGTGACCTCGTTCCAGGCGGTGCGCGAGGTGCGCCGGATCCTCGGCGAGCGCCGGGTGGGGCACGCCGGGACGCTCGACCCCGCCGCCACCGGTCTGCTGCCGATCTGCGTGGGGCAGGCGACCCGGCTGGTCGACTACCTGCACCAGCAGCCCAAGCGCTACCACTGCGTGCTCCGCCTCGGCGAGCGCAGCACCACCATGGACCTCGAGGGCGAGGTCAGCCGCAGCGGCGACGCCGGCGCGGTCGACGCCGCGGCGGTGCGCGAGGCGCTGGCCCGCTTCGTCGGCGACATCGAGCAGGTGCCGCCGATGCACTCGGCGGTGCGGCACGACGGGCGCCATCTCTACGAGCTCGCCCGCCAGGGGGTGGACGTGGAGCGGCAGCCCCGCCCGGTCACCATCCTCGAGGCCCGGCTGCTCGAGTTCCGCGCCGGCGAGGTCGCCGAGGCCGAGGTCGACGTGCTCTGCGGCAAGGGCACCTACATGCGCGTGCTCGCCTCCGACGTGGGCGACGTCCTGGGCACCGGCGGGCTGCTCGCCTGGCTCGACCGCACCGCATACGGGCCGATGACCGTCGCCGACTCGATCACCGTCGAGCAGCTCGAGGCGATGGACGACCCGGCGGGCGCGCTCCGCCCGCTCGAGCTGGCCGTCACCTTCCTGCCCCGCCTCGACCTCGGTCCCGCCCAGGCACTCCAGGTGCAGCGCGGGCAGTCGGTGTGGGTGCCCCGGCTGCCGGATCCGCGCCCCCGGGGGGCCTGCCGCGCCCACAGCGCCCACGGCGACCTGCTCGCCGTCGGAGAGCTCCAGGGCAACCTCTACCGGCCCACCAAGGTGATGGCCGGGTGCTGAGGTGAGGACCGAGTTCGGGCTGCCCGACGGCGCCGGCGAGGGCGATCCTCTCGTGTTCCTGACCATCGGCAACTTCGACGGCGTCCATCGCGGCCACCGCCGCATCGTCGACCGGATGGTGGCCGCGGCCCGCGAGCACGGCGGCGACTCGGTGCTGGTCACCTTCGACCCCCATCCGCGCTGCGTGCTCGACCCCGACCGCTGCCCGCCGCGGCTGACCACCCTCGACGAGAAGGCCGACCTGCTCGCCGCCGCCGGACTCAACCGGTTGGTGGTGCTGGAGTTCACCCACGAGCTCAGCCGCTGGACCGCCGACCAGTTCCTGGAGCGGCTGAGCAGGGGCTTCAACCTCCGCCGCATGGTGGTCGGCCACGACTTCGCCCTGGGCCACCGCCGCAGCGGCGACATCCCCTTCCTCCGCTCCTGGGGCGGCACCCGGGCGTTCGACGTCGAGGTGGTCGAGGCCCAGCGCGAGGGGGAGGAGGTGTTCTCCAGCTCGCTGGTGCGCGCCGCCCTGGCCCACGGCGACCTCGACAGCGCCAACCGAGTCCTCGGGCATCCCTACTTCGTCGACTCCCGGGTCGAGCACGGCGAGAGGATCGGCACCGGGCTGGGCTTCCCCACCGCCAACCTGGCGATCACCCCGGGCAAGTGCCTGCCGCCGCGCGGCATCTACGCCACCTGGGTACGGGTGCGCGGCGAGTGGCACGCGGCCGCGACCTACGTCGGCTACCGCCCCACCTTCGGGGGCACCAAGCTGACCGTCGAGCCCCACCTGCTCGACTTCTCCGGCGACATCTACCATGAGCCGGTCCGGGTCGCCTTCATCTCCCGGCTGCGCGACGACGTCCGCTACGCCACCCCCGAGGCGCTGAGCGAGCAGATGGCGAGGGACGTGGCCGAGACCCGGCTGCGGCTGCGCCCCCGGAGCGCACCCGCAGAGCTGCTCTAACCCCCCAGCCGGGTAGCATCCGACCGATGCCGGAGGTGGTGGTCGTCGGCGGAGGGCTGGCGGGCTGCTGGGCCGCGGTCACCGCCGCGCGGGCGGGCCTGCAGGTGGCCCTGGTGCGCCGTGGCCCGGCGGCCACCGCGGTCTCGTCGGGCGCCCTGGACCTGGTCCCTCCGGCCGAGGCCGGCGACCCCGGCGGCTGGCTCGGCCGGCTCGCCCGGGAGGCTCCCGACCACCCCTACATCGCCGGCGGTGCCGCGCCGCCCCTGCCCTTCGAGCTCGAGGCCGAGGCGCGGCGGCTGGCGGCCGAGCTCGCCGGGGCCGGCCTGCGCCTGCGGGTGGGGCTGCAGCGGCCGGCGCTCCTCGCCGCCGTCACCGGCCAGCTGCGCCGCGCCGGGGTCGTCGTGGAGAGCGCCGGCGCCGGCGACCTCGAGGCCTCCGGGCGTGTCGCCGTCGCCGGCATCCGCGGGCTGCTCCGGGTCGACGCCCCGGCGGTCGCCGCGGCCATCGCCGAGCGCCTCGGCGACGCCGTCCGGGCGCGTGCGGTGACCCTCGACCCGGATCTGCCGGGGGTCGACGAGAGCCTGGCCGGCGACCTCGACGACGCCACCCTGGCCCGGGCGGTGGAGGCGCCCGGCGGCGCGGAGGCGCTCGGCTCGGCGCTCCGCGCCGCGCTCGCGGACGGGGAGGTCGAGCTCGCCCTGCTCCCCGCCGTGCTCGGACTCGACGACGCCGACGCGGTGCGGGCGCGGGTCGAGGCCGCCGCGGGGATGCGGGTCGCCGAGCTGCTCAGCCCGCCCCCCTCGGCTCCCGGCTGGCGTCTGGCGCACGCGGCGGAGGCGATGGCCCGCCGCGCCGGGGTGGAGATCGTCACCGGCACCGTCGCGGGGGTGCGCTGCAGCGAGCGCCGGGCCACCGCGGTGCGGTCCGCGGACGGCGAGACCCTGAGGTGCGAGGTGCTGATCCTCGCCACCGGGAAGTTCCTCGGCGGCGGGCTGACCGGCGACCCGCGGCCGCGCGAGCCCCTGCTCGGCCTGCCGCTCTTCGCCGGCGGCGTCGCCCTCGAGGCACTGAGCCCTGGCGACCTGGTCGAGCGCACCCGCTTCGCGCCCCAGCCCTTCCTCGCCGCGGGGGTGCGCACCGACGCCGAGGGCTGTCCCGTCGACCGCTTCGACGGCCCGGTGCTCGACAACCTGCTCGCCTGCGGGGCGCTGCTCGCCGGCCTCGACACCACCCTGCGCGGCGGCGGCCTCGGCGTCGCCG
>JAQBPH010000424.1:0-3932 GCA_028287625.1 Chloroflexota bacterium
ACCGCCACCGCCCCGACCACCACCTCCACCACCTCCCGGCCGCAGCCCGCCGCGGCGAGCGGTCCCCCGCCGGCGGCGTCGCCGGCCCCGCACGCGCCCCAGCCGCTCCCCATCCCGCCACCGCTCCGGCTCACGCCCTCGCTGATGCCGGTGCCCCAGGGCTACGCCGCCCAGCTCGCCCCCACCTCCGTCCTGGTCCTCGGTTTCGGCTCGGTGGCGCTGGCGACCGCGGCGATGACGCTGCGGCTGCTCCGGCGGGGGCGCTGAGGTGCCGCGTCCGGACCTGGTGCGGCGAGCCTCCTTCTTCACCCTGTTCCCGCTGGTGGTGGGCGTCTTCGCACTGTTCATCGCCTCGGTGTCCGCCTACGTGCCCTTCCAGCAGGCCCGCCGCATCGCCGGGCAGGTGGCCTCCGGCCGCGCCGCCGACAAGGCGTCGGTGGGCGGCAACCTGCTCCACGAGCAGCGGCGCTCCCTGGTCGGCTTCGCCCGCGCCACCGCGCTCCAGCTCGGCGAGACCGGCGACAGCCCCGCCGACGCCGCCGCGCTCGACACCTTCATCACCCGCCTCTCCCGCGAGCTCGAGCCGGCGACGGGGGGGCCGGACACCCCGCTCAGCTCGGCGCCCGCCCAGGGGTGCAGGTCCACCACGGCGCCGCTGCCCGCCGCCCCCGAGGTCTGCGGCGCCGGGGTGCTGATCGTCACCCGGTCGGTGAACGGGATCCCCGCGACCACCCTGGTGGCCCGCGCCGGGGCACTCCTCGGCGACGACCAGGCGCTGTCGCGATGGCTGTCGCGCCAGGCGGTGGCCCCGCCGCCCTTCGCCGGCAACCCCGACGACGGCGTTCCCTGGATGTTCGCCACCTACCCGGTGCGCACCCCGGCGGGGGTTCCCACCGGGCTCACCGTGGTGGTCGCCCAGCCGAACATCGTCGACGACCTCGCCCTCGAGCTGCGCAGCCCCGGGACCGACCAGCCCCAGGTGGCGATCGTTCGTGACAACCGCTACGTGGTCGGCGGGCGCATCGCCGGCCGGCTGGTGCGCGCCGGTGAGCCGCTGCCGGCGGCGCTCTCGGTGGCCGTCGCGGACACCGGCGCGACCACCATCGACCTGGACGGCGGCCGCTACGCGGTGGCGGCCTCGCTGCTCGGCGACCACGACCGGCTGCTGCTGCTCAGCCCGGTGGTGCTCGATCCCGGGGCGCTGATCACCCCCGGGCTGGTGATCAGCTGGGTCTCGATCGTGATCATCCTCCTGCTGGTCACCGGTCACTTCTTCACCCGCCACTGGCAGATGCTCAAGGGCGCCGAGGCCCGCGCCGCGGTGGCCACCCACCTCGACGTCTCGCGCCCGCTGCCGGAGCGGCTGGAGGCGGTCTGCCGGCAGCTGACCGCCACCACCCGCGCGGTCTCGGCGGTGGTCGTGATCGGCGGCGACGAGCTGCCCGCGCCGTACGTCTGCCACGTCGGGCTCGACCGTCCCGACGCCCTGCGGCTGCTCGGCGACGGCCCCCTCGGCGAGGTGGCGTCGCTGCGCCGGCGCCGCACCGTCGACCTGGTCGCCCCACCCGGGAGCGAGGAGGCCCGCTGTGGGATGCGCCGGCTCTGCGCCGCGCCGCTGCTGATGGGCAGCGGGCTGCGCGGGGTGGTGGCGATCGCCGACCGCCCCCGCGGCTTCATCGAGGCCGACCGGGTGCAGCTCGCCGATGCCGCCGAGCGGCTGGCGCTGGCGGTCGAGCGCGACCGCATCCTCTCGGTGCGCACCATGGAGGCGAGCACCGACCCGCTCACCGGTCTCCCCAACCGGCGCTCGCTGGTCGATCACCTGGAGCGGCAGCTGGCGATCGCCGAGCGGGCCTCCGCTCCCCTGTCGGTGCTCATGCTCGACCTCGACCGGCTCAAGGAGATCAACGACACCCACGGCCATGCCGCCGGCGACGCGGCGCTCCGGGCCCTCGCTCGCACCCTGTCGTCGAGCATCCGCCGCTCCGATCTCGCCGCTCGCCTCTCCGGCGACGAGTTTGTCATCGTCATGGCCAATACCCGGGGCCGCGACGCCCGGGACGTGGCGGAGAAGATCCGCCTCGCGGTGGCGGCGGTGGAGGTTCCGGTCGGACCCGCGCGGATCCGCCTGCGACTGGGGGTCACCATCGGCGGCGCCGCCTTCCCCGAGGTTCGCGGTGGCGGCGCGGAGCGGTTGCTGGAGCGCGCCGACGCCGCCCTCTACGACGCCAAGCGTCAGGGTCGCAACCGGGTCCGCTTCAGCCGGGGACGGACCAGCGCAGCGTAGAGGGGCGCCCGCGAGGCCGGCGCAGGGTTAGCATCCTCCTCCATGCCCGAGGGCCGCGTCGATCTCCGCAGCGACACCTTCACCGTCCCCGACCGGGCGATGCGCCGGGCGATGGCGGAGGCGGAGGTCGGCGACGACGTCTGGGGTGAGGACCCGACGGTGCGCCGCCTCGAGGAGACCATCGCGGCGATGCTGGGCAAGGCCGCCGCCCTGTACGTCCCCAGCGGCACCATGGCCAACCTCTGTGCGGTGGCGGCGCAGACCCGGCCCGGCGACGAGGTGATCAGCGACGCCGAGGCCCACCTGGTGGTCTACGAGGTGGCGGGCAGCGCGGCGATCGCCGGGGTCCAGCTGCGCACCGTGGTCGCGTCCGGCGGAGTGCCCACCCCGGCGATGGTCGAGGCCGCGGTACGCCTTCCCGACATCCATCACCCGCGCTCGCGGCTGCTCGCTCTCGAGAACACCCACAACCGTCGCGGCGGGCTCGCCGTCCACGCCGCCGCCACCGCCGAGGCGGCGGAGGCGGCCCACCGTCACGGCATGGCGGTGCACTGCGACGGGGCGCGCATCTTCAACGCCGCCGTCGCCCTCGACAGCCCGGCGGCCGCCCTCGCGGAGCACTGCGACACCGTCTCGGTCTGCTTCAGCAAGGGGCTGGGCGCGCCGGTGGGCTCCGCCCTCACCGGCTCCGTGGAGACCGTCGACGAGGCGCGGCGCTGGCGCAAGCGGCTCGGCGGAGGGATGCGCCAGGCGGGGGTCATCGCCGCAGCCGCCCTTCACGCGCTCCAGCACAACGTCGACCGGCTGGCCGAGGACCACGCCCACGCGCGCCTGCTCGTCGAGCTGCTCGGCGATGTCCCCGGGGCGCGGGTGCTGCGCCCCGCCGTGCCCACCAACATCGTCCTGCTGGAGACCGCCTCGCCGGCGGTCGAGGTCGCGGAGCGTGCCGCCGCGCAGGGGGTGCTCACCTCCGTGATGGACCGGCACCTGCTCCGCTGCATGACCTACCTCGGCGTCGACGCGGAGGCGGTGCGCCGCGCCGGCAGGGTGCTGCGGGCCGTGCTGCGCGAGTGCGCCGCGGCGCGTCCGCACCCGGCCGGGTAGCGGGCGAGACACGCGCCGCCGGCGAGTGCCGGGCGCAGGGGTGGGCCGACGGCATCGCGAGGCGACGTCGTCGGCGGCGGGAGAGGGGCCTCCTCATCAAGAGGGGCCTCCCGTATTAAATGGACAGCAGCCCCCGCCCCGAGTGGGCGAGGGCTGCTCGGTCCCCGAGGCTCTCTGGCCTCAGGAGCTCGGCGGTGCCGACGGCGCCGCCGGCAGCGGAGCCGCCGCGGGGGTGCTGCGGCGAGTGCCGCGACGGGTGGTGACCCGCTTCGGCGCGGCGCTCGCGGCGGTCGCGGTGGCCGCGGCGCGGCGGGTGCCGGTGCGACGCGTGGTCGTCTTCGGCGCGGCGGACGCCGTGTCGGCGGCGGTGCGGCGCGTGGTGGTGCGGCGCGTGGTCGTCTTCGGCGCGGCGGTCGCCGTGTCGGCGGCGGTGCGGCGCGAGGTGGTGCGGCGCGTGGTCGCCGGCTTCGCCGCCGCGGTCGCGGTGCGGCGGGTGCCGGTGGCGCGGGTGCCGGTGGCGCGGGTGGCGGTGGCGCGGGTG
>JAQBPH010000447.1:0-2908 GCA_028287625.1 Chloroflexota bacterium
GAGGTCCGAGCGCACCAGCTCCGCCGCCGGGGCCAGCGCCGGGTTGGGCCCCTGGGGCGTGGCCACCGCCTCCATGGACGGCAACCCCGCCAGCGCGGCGGTCTCGGTGCCGCTGGCGGCGGCGACCGCCACCGCCAGGACGATGACCGGCAGCGGCGCGACCCGCCGGGCGCCGGGTGCGCCCGGTTCCCGCAGCCTGCCGCCGACCAGCGCCGCCCAGCCCAGCAGCACCACCACCGGCAGCGCCGTGGTCCAGGCGATGAGGTAGTCGAAGAACGGCCCGGCGATGTGGGTGAAGGAGAGCACGGCGGTGGCCATGGCGGTCAGCGCGGCCGCCCCCAGGGTGAGCGCGAAGCGGTCGCCCCGGCGCCACGCCAGCACCACCAGCGCCATCGCCAGGACGGCGTAGAGCAGCACCAGCAGCAGCCGGCCCCGCTCGGGGAACACCCCGGGGCTGGAGACCTCGGCGAGCAGCGCCGCCGGCCGGCCCACCGGGAAGACGCTGAGCTCCAGGCCCAGGCCGGAGACGGCGTGGGCGAGGTCCTGGCCGGCGGGCTGGATGCTGTCGGGGAAGCCGGTGCCGTCGAAGCCGCCGTGGGGATGGCGGAGGAATCGGTAGAGCAGGGTGAGGTTGCCGGGATGGACGGTCACCTGCTCGATGAGCGGCGGCAGCCAGGCCAGTGCGAGCAGCCCTCCCAGGCCGGCGAGCAGCAGCCGCCGCCGGCCCCGGTCGCGGGGCCGCGGCCAGGCCGCCCCCCGCCCTCCGAGGCGGCGCGCCAGCCAGGCCACGAGGATCACCGCGGCCAGCGTCGGCGGGGTGCTGATGTGGGTCTGGGCGATGAAGGAGCCGGCCAGGAGGGCGCCGAGCAGGGCGGGTGTCGATCCCGCCGCGTAGGCCGCGGCCAGGACCATGAAGAGCACCGCCGGGATCATGATCGCCCACGGTCCCCAGGGGTCCCGGAGCCGCTCGTCGCCGATGGCGTGGAGGTAGAGGAGCAGCAGCAGCGCCGCGCTCAGCGCCAGGGCGGGCCCGCCGCGCCGCGCCACCACCGCGACGACGGCCGCCGAGGCCAGCCCGACCAGCACCAGGCTGCCCACCGCCAGGCCGTAGGACTGGTTGCCGAGCAGCCAGTACACCGGCGCCAGCAGGTAGTAGTGGGCCGGGCCGAGGTGGGCGACCCCGAAGCGGTCGACGGAGCCGAGCAGCTGGCGGCCGTGCTCGGCGTCGACGACCGACTGCTCGACGAAGGCGAAGTCACCGCCGAGCACCAGGGTGGGGTGCCGGGCGACCGCCATCGCGACCGCGACCCCCACCGGGAGCGCCACGGCGAGGATGCCGAGGAGCGGCGCCCTCACCCCGCGGAGCCCGGCGACCCACGCCCGGTCCTGGAGGCGGCGGGCGACCGGCGCGGTCTCCGGGGAGGGCGTCGTCGTCACCGGCGACCTCGATCGCACGGCGCCGATCATAGACCGCGAGCAGGTGACCGATCGGGGCGTTCCTGCACGTGGAGCTCGGGGCTGCGGAGCCGGACGTGGCTGGGGCACCATGAGGGTGTGACCGCCCCGGCCCTCCACCCCGACCTCGCCACCCTGGCCGTGCTCCTCGGCGAGTGGCGGGGGGAGGGACGGGGGCAGTGGGGCGAGGGAGCACCCTTCGCCTACCGCGAGGAGGTGGCCTTCCGGCACAGCGGGAAGCCCGTCCTCGCCTACACCCAGCGCACCGTCGCGCTGGACGACGGCCGCCCCCTCCACGCCGAGATGGGCTACTGGCGCCCCGCTCCCGGAGGCGCGGTGGAGGTGACCATGGCCCACCCCACCGGCTTCGCCGAGATCGAGCTCGGCACCGTCGAGCGCGGCCGGCTTCGGCTCGCCACCGCCGCGGTCGAGCGCACCCCGACGGCGAAGACGGTCACCCGCCTGGAGCGGGACATCGACGTCGACGGCGACACCCTCCACTACGTGGTGCGCATGGCCACCGGAGGCGGTGCCGCGGTCTGGCACCTGGAGGCGACGCTGCACCGCACCCCGGCCACGGGCGACGGCCGGTGACCACCGCCGCGGACCGCTCCGAGGCACCCGCCGCCACGCCCGAGGCACGGCGGCCGCTGCCGGTCCCGGCGGGCTTCCCGCGCCGCTTCCCGGTGCGCGACGACGGCCGGCGGGCGGTCCGCTACACGCTGGTGGCCAACGCCGCCCGCCTCGGCGTGCGGCTCGCGCTCGGCGGCAAGCTCCGCGTCATCGGGCTCGAGAACCTCCCCGAGAAGGGCCCGCTGATCATCGCGAGCAACCACCTCAGCGCCCTCGACACCCTCATCGTCGGGGGCAACACCCCGGGCGCCAACTACGCCATGGCCAAGCGCGAGCTCTTCGGCAAGCGCCCCATCGCCTGGATGTGGGGCGGCTGCAACGTCTTTCCGGTCGACCGCCACACCGCCGACCGCTGGGCGCTGCGCACCTCCATCGAGGCGCTGGAGCGCGGGGGGCGGCTGATCCTCTGGGTGGAGGGCACCCGCGCCGAGGTCGCGGGGATGCAGCCCGCCGAGCCGGGGGTGGGCTTCCTCCTCCGCCGGGTGCCCTGCGACGTCGTCCCGGTGGCGGTGTGGGGCAGCGAGAAGGCGCTGGTCAAGGGTCGCAAGCTGCCCCGGCGAGTGCCGGTGACCCTCCAGTTCGGCAGGCCCTTCACCCCCGACCTCTCCGGCCCCCGCCGCGACCACCAGGGGGTCGCCGACCAGGTGGGGACGCAGATCGCCGCCCTGCTCCCCCCGGAGTACCGGGGCGTCTACGCCGAGGCCGCCGCCGCCCTCGTCGAGCGCCGTCCTGTGCTGGGCGGGCGTCCCCCTCAGGAGGTGACCGATGCCCCGCCCTCCCCATGACGAGGTGGTCTGCGTCGTCGGCGCCGGCTACGTGG
>JAQBPH010000481.1:0-8839 GCA_028287625.1 Chloroflexota bacterium
TCGAGCCGCTCGACGTCCGGCTGGCACGCGAGACCTACCTCGAGGCGCTGGAGGCGGCGACGTTCGCCGGCTCTCTCGCGAGCGGGCGCGGGGTGCTCGAGGTGGCGGAGGCGGCTCGTGCCGCACCGCCCGCGCCGGAGCCGCCGCAGGCGAGCGACCTGCTGCTCGACGGCCTCGCCGCGCTCCTCACCGAGGGGTACGCAGCGGCAGCGCCCGCACTGAAGCGGGCGCTCGGCGCGTACCGCCACGGCGAGGACCTCCGCTGGCTCGGACTCGCGGGGCGCATCGCGACGGAGCTATGGGACCCCGATGCCTTGCTCACCCTCGCCACCCGCGAGATACAGCTCGCTCGCGAGGCCGGCCCACTGACCGTGCTCCCCCTCGCTCTCAACTACCTGGCCGGGTGGACCCTGCTGACCGGCGACCTCGCGGCGGCGGCGGCGCTGATCGAGGAGGCGAGCTCGATCACGACCGCGATCGGGAGCCCGCCCATGTCCACTGCCGAGATCTACCTCACCGCCTGGCGCGGCCGCGAGCGGGAGCACGCCCGGCTTGCGGAGGAGATGCAGGAGGACGCCGAGGCTCGGGGCGAGGGCTGGGCGATCACCGTCATCCAGTACTCGACCGCGATTCTCCACAACGGCCTCGGGAAGCATCGCACCGCGCTGGCCGCCGCACAGCGCGCCTGTGCGACCGGCGAGACCTTCGCCACCGGCTGGGCACTTCCCGAGGTGGTCGAGGCGGCGGTGCGAAACGGCCAGCCCGAGCTCGCGCGCCCGGTCGTGGAGCGGGTGTCGGAGCTCGCTCAATGCAGCGGAACCGAGCTGGCACTGGGATTTCGCGCCTGCTCCCTGGCGCTCGTGGCGGATGGCCGGGCGGCCGATGACCTCTTCCGTGAGGCGCTCGACCGGCTGAGCCGCGCCCGCGCCAGGCCCCACCTCGCCCGCGCCCATCTCCTCTACGGCGAGTGGCTGCGAGGCGAGCGCCGGCCGCTCGACGCCCGCGGGCAGCTGCGCACGGCGCACGGGATGTTCGTGTCGATGGGCGTCAACGCATTCGCGGACCGTGCCGCGCGGGAGCTGCTCGCGGCCGGCGAGCGCGCCCCCAAACCGAGGGTTGAGACTCGTAGCCGCCTCACCGCGCAGGAGGCGCGCATCGCCCGCCTCGCGAACGAGGGATTGTCCAACCAGCAGATCGCGGCCCGCCTCTTCCTGAGCCGGCGCACCGTCGAGTACCACCTCGGCAAGGTTTTCACCAAGCTCGGCATCGGCTCGCGCACACAGCTCGGGAAGGTCCTTCCCGGCGTCGTGGCGAACGGACCGCAGACGGAGCGGCGGAGACCGTAGAGCTCTGGCGGACGGTCTCGCGGGTTCGATCCCTGCTCCGCCCGCTTCGAGGTTGATATGCCGTACCGCATGAGCGTTCGGTCGTCCTCACGCCAGTGGCCAGCGGCCCAGGAGCTGCGGATAATGCGCGGCTGGGCCGGGGTCGACAAGCGATCATTGGGAGTGTCGCACCAATCTGAAACTGAAAGGGAGGAACCGGATGGCGGACAGTATCACGCACCAGGAGGACACGAGAGCAGTGGCCGCGCCGGGCCCGGCACCGGGCCCGAGGCACACGCTTCTGGGGTCGATCGCGGCTCTCGCCATGGCCCTGACGATGTTCATCTCGGGGATCGGCACAGCCAAGGCCGACACCCCTCAGTGGTCTGTCAGGCACGTCTACATGAATCTGGGGTCGCCCGGCCAAAGCCAGCAGTCCCAGTACTATGGGCTGATCCGCAGCCTGCGAGACGCTGCGGGACACGCCTGGCGAAACAACGTCCAGATGACGCAGCTCGACGACATCCATTCCCTGATCCGGCTCGACCTGACCCTCGCGGGCCGGACTGTGCAGCTCTGGTTCACCGGGAACAATCTGTATCTGCGCGGCTTCACGGACCCGCAGGGCAACACGTACTCGTTCAACGACTACGACCTGCAGGGCGCCATGCGGCCCGCCAGCGCCTTCTCGAGCGGTGGCAACCTGCTTCCCCAGGCCGCTCAAGGTCGCCAGTACTTCGTCTTGCCCTACGGATCCGACTACAACGCGATGACCCAGGCCGCCGGCCGCGGCCGCGGCACCATGCCGATCTCCTGGCTCGCCCTGAACCAATCGTTCCTCAGTCTGGCGAACGTCCCCGGCACAACGAACAATCAATCCCTCGCCCGAGCCTTGATGTTCATGATCCAGTACACGTCCGAGTCGGCTCGCTTCTATGACGTGTACCAGGTCATGTACAACGTCATGGGGAACGTCCCAGGCCTCGGGGACGCGGGAGGCAATCAGTCGGCGCGCTACGACGGCCTGCCGGCCGCGGGCCAGGAATACGAGAACAACTGGTCGCAGATCTCGCAGTACGCCATCAACCTGACCAACGGCCGGAACCCGGGCCCCCTCTACGTCGGACCCTCCGCGGGAACGCTGTACAACTTCAACGACGTTCAAAACCACTTGGCCGAGGGCATCGGCATGCCGAGCCGGGTCAGTACCACCGGCAACTACCGTCACACCGAACTCTGACGAGACAATACGCAAACAGATCCCGCCGCCGGGCCGTGAACGGCCCGGCGGGCGTGCCAGGGCTCCGGAGTCGTATGGCGAGGTGGGCCGCGCCCGTACGGGGTTCCGGGAGTATTCGCCGCAGACCAACTGTGTGTGGCGTTGTGCATGGACCGACCACCGACCACACGCTGCATTCATCGCAACTGGGAGGACACTCGATGGCTCCGACGCCGGCGGCCGGCACCTGCTACATGCTCGACAACGCCTGGCACGACGCCCGCCGTCGGCTCCGCCTCCTCGAGGAGATGCTGGACCCCGGCACCACCCGCAGGATGAGCGCCGTCGACGGCCTCGGCGTCGGCCCCGGGTGGCGTTGCGCCGAGCTGGGGGCCGGCGGCGGGTCGATCGCCCGGTGGCTCTGCGCGCAGGTCGGCCCGCAGGGCCGGGTGGCCGCCCTCGATCTGGACACCCGCTTCGTCGGCGGGTCCGACCTGTCCAACCTCGAGGTGCGCCAGGTGGACGTGGTCAGCAGCGGTCTCGAGCGCGGTGCGTTCGACCTGATCCATGCGCGGGCGCTGCTCATGCACCTCCCGGCCCGGGCCGAGCTGGTCGGCACGCTGATCGCGGCTCTGCGGCCGGGTGGATGGCTGCTGCTCGAGGAGATGGATTTCTACCCGATCTTCGCGCTCGCCGCGGGGACCTACCGCGAGGCGTACGAGGCGCTCCTCGATGCCTTCACCGCCGGCGGGGGGGCGACGGAGTGGGCGAGGGAGCTTCCGTCCCTTCTCGACACCCACGCTCTCCAGGGTGTCGACAGCGAGACCACGGTGCACGCCTTCCGCGGCGGTTCGGCCGCCGCGCAGTTCCTCCAGGCGTCCTTCGAGCAGCTGCGCGGGCCGACCCTGGCCGGTGGCCGGCTTCGGGAGGAGGTGCTCGACACCGTGGTCGAGGAGCTGGGCGATACCGACCGCTGGTTTCCCGGCTTCGCCCTGGTGGCCGCGTGGGGGCGGCGCACGGCGTAGCGCGCCGACCACCGGATGTCCTCGGTCGAGACGCTCGGCACCCTCCCTCTTCGGTCAGCAGTCGATGTGGAGCGCCTCCATCGCCGCCTGCCGGTCCGCGGCGCTGGGCAGGCTGTACCGTCGCGTCGTCTCCAGCCGACGGTGACCGGCCAGCTCGGCGACCAGGACGAGGTCGTTGCTCCTGCGCACCAGGCCGGTGAAGCAGGTGTGGCGCAGCGTATGCGCGGACAGCTGAAGCCCCGCCTCCTTGCCGAGGCGGCGGAGCACAAAGTCGATGCTCCGCGGCGAGAGCCGATCACCCGTCCTCGACAGCCAGAGTGCGCCGGTGTCGGCGGGTGCGCCCCTGGCGGCGAGAAGGGCGAGCTGACCGGTTCGGAAACGCAGCCACTCGCCGACCGCGCCGCGCGCCTCGGCGTTGAGAGGCACCTCGCGGTGAGCGTCGTCCTTCCCGGACCGGACGATGACCCGCCCCTTGCGCGCGGAGACGGCGACGTCGGCGGTGTTCAGAGCGGCGCACTCGCCCAGCCGCAGGCCCGTGTAGAGAAGAAGGAGTGCCACCGCTCGGTCCCGCGGCCCAGCGCAGCGCTCGACGGCGCGCAGGAAGCGCCGCCGCTCGTCGACGTCGAGCGCCCGCGGCGCCCGCGCGGGCAGGTCCTCGCGCCGGACGTTGGGCTTGCCCGTCCCCAGGAACCGATAGAAGTGGTCGATGGCCGCCAGCGCCAGGTTCACCGACCGCGGTGACACCCGGCGCACCGTCTTGAGGTGGGACTTGTACTCGCGCACGGCGTGGTCGCGAGCGTGGCCGTCATGGAGGGGATTCCCGGCGTCGACGGCAGCGCCGACGAGCCAGTCCACGTAGGCGCCGACCTGGGCGGCGTACGTCTGCCGGCTGCGGGTGGCCAGAGGCTGGTCGGCCAGCCACTCTCGATACCGGGCAAGGCTGGCGCGCGGGGACCGAGCGGGCGGCACGGCCTCCTCCCTGTTCGTGGAAGCGGCCGGGCGGCGGTCGACCCCGGCTCAGCCCGCATTATCCGCAGCTCCCCGGGGCCGCTGTCCACCGCTAACTAACCAACCAGGCCAGTCGAGGACCTCGTCCGCGCGTGGACGCTGACCGCGACAGCGTCCCCCATCGGTCACCTCAGGTGGTGAGCCGGCGGACACTGTCGACGATGATCTCCCGGAGGGCCTGGCGGTCCGACGCATCGTCGTCGCTGCGGCTCAGCAACTCCGAGGCGGTCACCATCCAGCCCACCGCGATGCTCTCGATGAGCACGAGGATCTGTGCAGGAGTGAGCCTCGCGGTGACGTGCCCATCCCGCTGAGCGTCCTCGATGGAGGCCAGCCTGCGCCGGTAGGACTGCAGGCTCCTGGCCTCTGCGACAGGGCCCAGACGGCCTTCGAGCCGCGCCCAGGTGACAAGGCGGAGGAGATCGGGATGGCCGACCACGTAGTCGAACAGTGCGCCGGCGTAGGCGGACAGGTCGGTGGCATGCATCGGCACGGCGCCGATGATCTGCTCCATGTGGGCGTTCAGCACGGCGTCGAAGAGGCCGTCCTTGTCGCCGAAGTAGTCGTAGATGAGCCGCTTGTTCGCCTGAGCGGATGACGCGATCCGATCGACGCGCGCACCGGCGATCCCGCGCGAGGCGAACTCGTCGGTGGCCGCCGCCAGGAGTCGGCGCCTGGTTGCCGTCGAGTCGCGGCGTGGCTTCGCCGCGGGGAGGTCGCCGGGCACGGTCGTGCTCCGAACCATCCGGATAGTTTGACACGCGCCCCGGGTGTCCGTAGCATAGGAACCATCCGGTTAGTTCAGGAGATCGCTCATGACCAGGGTCTGGCTTGTGACCGGCAGCTCCCGCGGCCTCGGCCGCGCCCTGGCGGAGGCCGTCCTCGCCGCGGGTCACCGGCTCGTGGCCACCGCCCGCGATCCCGGCCAGCTCGCAGACCTCGGCGAGCGGTACCCCGACCGGGTCCTCGCCGTCGCCCTGGACGTGACCGACCGGGCGCAGGCGAAGGCTGCGATCCGGGCCGGGGTCGACACCTTCGGCCGCCTCGACGTCCTCGTGAACAACGCGGGATACGCGAACGTGAACGCCATCGAGGACTTCACCGAGGATGACTTCCGCGCCCAGATCGAGACCAATCTCTGGGGCGTCGTCAACATGACGCGCTCCGCCCTCCCCGTCCTGCGCGAGCAGCGCAGCGGTCACATCATCCAGATCTCCTCCGTCGGCGGCCGCGACACCGCCCCCGGGATCGGCCCGTACCAGACGGCGAAGTGGGCGGTCGAGGGCTTCTCGGGCGTGCTGCAGAAGGAGGTCGCGCCGCTGGGCATCCACGTGACCCTCATCGAGCCCGGCGGGTTCCGCACCGACTGGGCCGGCTCGTCGATGACCGTGCACGACATCCGCGAGGACTACCGCCAGACCGTCGGCAGGCTGGCCGAGCGGCGGGGCTCCGGAACCACGGCGATCGGCGACCCGAGGAAGGCCGCCCAGGCGATCCTGCGGATCAGCGAGGAGGAGACTCCGCCGCTGCGGCTCCTCCTGGGCAGCGACGCCTACGCCGTCGCCCGGGCCGCCGACGAGGCCAGGATCGCCTCCGACGAGGAGTGGAAGGAGCTCACGCTCTCCACCGATGCCGACGACGCGGAGCTGCAGCTCGACGAGCTGCGCCGGCTGATGCGGGGATGACAGGCGCGGACGGCCGACCCGGCGGGCACCGTCTGACCCTCTACTGCGGATCGAGCGGGGTGTGCATCCGGGTGTCCACCACACACAAGAGGTTGCCCTCGGGGTCCTCCAACGAGATGAAGTCCTCACCCGGCTCAGGGGTCCGGGCGTGGCGTGTTGCTCCCAACTCGAGCCGCCGCCGCACCTCCTCCTCCTGGTCGTCCGTGTAGAGGTCAGCCCAGACGGACGTGCAGCCGCACCACGGTGCCGGTGGTGGGAAGCGACCGGACCTGCACCAGGTCACACAGCTGGTTTGCCAGCCACAGGCCTCGAGGGGCGTGGGCGTCCGACGCCGGCTGGCGGCGGTCCACGAGCGGATCGGTGATATGACCGCCGTCACGGATCTCGCAGATGACCGAGCCGGCCTCCTGCCACATCCGGAGGACCCCCTCGCCACCGCCGTGTCGCAGGCTGTTGCCGGCCACCTCGTTCATCGCCTGGACGAGGTCGGCCGCCCGAGCCGCGCTCGCGCCCAGCTCGACCGCCTGCGTGGAGACGAAGTTGCGAAGGGCCGCCAGAGGACCCTGGCGGAACGCCACCTCCATCCACTCACCCGTCGGGTCCGGCAGGGGGCGGTCCCCGGCACCCGGGGCGGGGTGGTACGTGGCGCTGTGCTCGTGCGCGGTGCCGAGCGCGACCAGGGGATGGCTGCGTCGAGCCTCCTCGACGACCTCCGGGGGGAGGGTCTCGGTGTCGTACGGACACAGGAGCCACCATTCAGGGCCGTCCGCGAAGGCCGCGTTGAGGAGCGACTCGTGTCGCTGGCACTCGACCAGCTCCGCAGCGCCGCGGGCTGCGGAGATCGGCTCGCCGATCCCTCGGAACCGCCGCGTCCCCTCCCGGTGCTCGTCCACGAAGTGGCGCCAGGCAGGGATGATCCGGGCGGGATTCGCCCCGACCTCCGCCATGTCGAGGAACCGGACACCGCCCGCCTGGTCGCCCAGGCAGGCCTGCAACCGGTCGATCTTCGCGGCGCTCACGACCACCAGGGTGGGCTCTCCGGCGGCCAGCCCCTCGCGGATGAACGAGGCGGTGCGCGCCAGGAAGTCGCCCTCTCCGTGGTAGATGAGCGCCTCGTGACGGAACCCGGGAGCGGAGCAGGGCGGGAGCGGCAGGTACCCGCTCACGCCGGGATCACCAGGGCGGGGTGGTTGTCCCATCCGACGAGGCGGATCACCTTCTTCAACTGGGCAGGCAGTCCGTGGATCACCACGCGCCGGCCCTCGCTCAGGCCCTCGGCCGTGGTGACCAGCGCTCGGATCCCGTCGACGTCGCAGAAGGCCACACCGCTCAGGTCGAGGTGGACGTCGCCCTCTCCCTCCAGCGCGGCCTGCAGCCCTCGAGTGACCGACCGTGCGTTCCACTGGTCGATCTCCCCGGTGAGGCTCAGGGTCGGAGGGTGGAGCGTGCGCGTCACCCGGAGCCGGCCGTTGTCGTAGACCGGAGTGGCGCCGTCTGGGACGGGATGCGGTCGCTCGAGGTCTTCCAGGTTGGCCATCGATCTCCTGGGGAGGCGCGCCGGTGGTGGGCTCTCGCAGCGGACAGTGGAGCGCTCATATTGTCACATGCTCGAGGTACATGAAGAGACGTCATGGGCCGACCGCCGCCTGGACCCAGGGCACCGGGTGGCCGGGCTTGCCCCATGGGGGGAAAGGCCGCGAACGCCACGCCCATTGACTTCGTTTTCACCTTTCGTTAAGGTTGCTCGCGGGAGAGAAGAGAGGAGTGAGGTGGGGGCGGCGCCCGGCGGTGGGCCGGAGCGACGCCAGACCAGGGAGGGGTCAAGATGTCCCGTCAGCGACGTGCCCGTACGACCTGGCTCGGCGCGCTCATCGTGCCGGCCGTGCTGGTCGCGACCTCCGCGGTCGCGGCGGCCGCCGGGGGCGGCGGCTCGGCGAAGCCCGCGGGAAGCCCGGCAGGCACGGCGGCCTGCGGACCGGTCCAGGTGTTCGACGCCACGACCTTCCCCGGAATCCCGGCGATCACGAACACCTTCCAGCCGATGGCGCCGGGGACCCAGTTCCTCCTCGACGGCGTGGTGGTGGGGAAGAACGGCGTGAACCATCCGCACCGGATCCAGACCACCGTCACCGACCTCACCAAGGTCCTCGACGGTGTCCGCACCGTGGTCATCCACGAGCAGGACATCCAGGACGGCCAGCTCCAGGAGTCCGAGCTCTACTTCGTCTCGCAGGACCGCAGCGGCGCGATCTGGACGTTCGGCGAGTACCCCGAGGAGTACAGCGGCGGGAAGCTCACCGGGGCGCCGGCCAGCTGGCTGTCCGGGGTCGCCGGCGCCCACGCGGGGATCGCCATGCAGGGCAGTCCCCAGGCGGGCACGCCCGTCTACCGGCAGGGCTTCGCGCCGGCGGTCGGCTTCGAGGACTGCGCGAGCGTCTTCCAGACCGGCCAGCACGTCTGCAACGGGACCACCTGCTATGACAACGTGCTGATCACCGACGAGTTCGCCCCCAACGCCCAGTCGAGCGGGCACCAGCGCAAGTACTACGCGCCCGGCATCGGCACCGTCAAGGTCGG
>JAQBPH010000300.1:0-3766 GCA_028287625.1 Chloroflexota bacterium
CACGATGTCTGATACGAAAATAGCCCCGCGCGAAGCGCTTGGCGCATTTTCATCGCGTGAGGGTGGGACCGCTAGGGGCCATCGCTGACTTGCGCTAAACGGGGGGAGGCGTAGCCTCCCCCCGGTAAAAACACCGTGGAGAAACTGCCGCGAACCTCGACCGGCGGCAGAGCGGCCCCCCGCGAATCTCCACCGGCGGCAGAACTGCCGGGCATCTTCCCCGGTCGCGTCCCGGGCGTGGTCCGCTCAACCCGTGCCGGTGCAGCTAAAGCTACGGACTCGGGACGCGAGCGAGCCGACGCACGGCGTCGACCGCGACCTCCACGAGGGCGTCGATGGGGAGGCGGGCAGGGTCGGGCATCGCGTCCACAGTCGGCGCGGCGTTGACCACCGCCAGGGCCGCGCCGGCGCGGACCCGGCGCACCGCGGCGACGGTGAGGAGCGCGGCGCACTCCATCTCGGAGGCGAGCACCCCGGCGCGGACCCACGCCTCCCACCGGCACCGCAGCTCGGCGGCGATCGGCATCCGCCCGGGATCCATCTCCCCGTAGAAGGAGTCCTTCGACTGCACCGTGCCGACGTGGTGGCGCACGCCGGCGGCGGCGGCGGCGGCGCGGAGCGCGTCGACGACGTCGAGGTGGGCGACGGCGGGCCAGGCCAGCGGGACGTACTGCGCGCTGGTGCCCTCGTCGCGCACCGCCGCCTGGGCGACGATCACGTCGCCGAGGCGCAGGCCCGGCTGCATCGCCCCGCAGGAGCCCACCCGGATCAGGGTGTGGGCGCCGAGGTTGCAGAGCTCCTCGACCGCGATCGCCGCCGAGGGGCCGCCGATCCCGGTGGAGGTCACGCTCACCGCGGCCCCCTCGAGCGTTCCCGTCCAGGTGGTGTACTCGCGGTTCGTGGCCACCAGCGCCGCGCCGTCGAGGCGGGCGGCGATGCGCTCGCAGCGTCCCGGGTCGCCGGGGAGGAGGACGTAGCCGCCGACGTCGCCGGGGCCGCAGGCGAGGTGGTACTGACGGCCGGCGGGGTCGCTCACCGGCGGGCCCGGCCGCCGTCGCCGAGCACCAGGGGCACGAGGCGGCGCATGTCCGGGGTGTCGATGATCACGTCGGCGGCCGCGGCGGTCTCGGCGTTCACCGGGCAGAAGGCGACCCCGAGGCCGGCGGCACGGAACATGTCGATGTCCCCGGGGCTGTCGCCGACCGCCACCACGTCGGCGGGGTCGAGGCCCATGGCCGCCACCGTCTCGGCGAAGACCGGCGCCTTGCCCCCCGGCGGCACCGCGATCTCGGCCTCGCCGGTGAAGAGGCCGTCGACGACGTGGATGGTGTTGGCCCGGTGGAGCTCCATGCCGAGGTCGGCGGCGACCCGCTCGGCGAGGGCGGTGATGCCCGCGGAGACGATCGCCAGCCGCACCCCGGCGGCACGGAGCGCCTCGCAGGTGGCGGCGACCCCGTCGTGGTACTCGACATCGGCGACGATCTCGTCGAGCAGCGTGGCGGTCTCGCCGCGAAGGTCGGCGACCTGCTCGACCAGGAACCCCCGGCGGTCGATCGCGCCCTCGCGGTAGCGGGTCCAGCGGGCGCGCTGGCGCTCGGCGTGATCGGGGCCGAGCCTGCGCTGCACCGCCGCCCAGGAGTTGGCCTCGCGGGTGAGGGTGCCGTCGAGGTCGAAGACCACGGCGCGGTAGCCGCCCGGTCGCGGGGCGCGCCGCTGCACCGCTACGAGCCCGCGCTGAGACCGTGCTCGCGGAGCACCTCGTTGAGGCTCACCTTGAGGTCGGTGGCGGGGCTGCGCCGGCCGATGATCAGCGCCACCGGCGTGCCGAACTCGCCGGCGGGGAACCGCTTCGGCCGGGTGCCGGGGATGACCACCGCACCGGCGGGGACGCGGCCGCGGTGCTCCACCGGCTCCGGGCCGGTGACGTCGACGATCGGCGTCGACGCGGTGATCACCACCCCGGCGCCGAGCACGGCGCGCTCCTCCACCACCACCCCCTCGACGACGATGCAGCGCGAGCCGACGAAGGCGCCGTCCTCGATGATCACCGGGGACGCCTGGAGCGGCTCGAGCACCCCGCCGATGCCGACCCCGCCGGAGAGGTGGACATCGTCGCCGACCTGGGCGCAGGACCCCACCGTCGCCCAGGTGTCGACCATGGTGCGCGCCCCCACCCGGGCGCCGATGTTCACGTAGCTAGGCATCATCACCACCCCGGGGGAGAGGTGGCAGCCGCGGCGGGCGACCGCCGGCGGCACCACCCGCACCCCGAGCTTTGCATAGCCGTGCTTCAGGGCGATCTTGTCCGAGTACTCGAACACGCCCGCCTCCATGCGCTCCACCGGGCGCAGCCGGAAGTAGAGGAGGATCGCCTTCTTCACCCACTCGTGCACCGTCCACACGCCGTCCTGCTTGGAGGCGACGCGGATGGCGCCGGAGTCGAGCAGCTCGATCGCCTCCTCGACGGCGGCGGCGACGGTGGGGTCGGCGAGCGGCGTGGTGCCCTCCCAGGCGGCCTCGATGCGCTCCTGCAGCTGCTCGGTGCTGATCATTCGTCCCCTGTCTGCTCATCGTGCTCGAAGGCGAAGCGCCGCAGGGTCTCGAAGGCCCGCACCAGGCTGGCGACCTCGACCCGCTCGTCGGCGCGGTGGGCGTGGGCGGTCGAGCCGGGACCGTAGTTCACCGCGGCGATGCCATGCTCGGCGAACTCCGCCACCGGCGTCCACGCCTGCTTGGGCTGCACCGCCAGGCCGCCGGCGTCGCGCAGCCGGGTGCAGAGCTCGTGGTCGGCCACCACCGGCGCCGGCCCGGAGTTGGAGAGCACCCGCAGCTCGCCCTCGGGCACCAGCTCGCGGATCCGCGCCTCCGCCTCGGCGGGGGTGCGGTCGGGCGCGTAGCGGAAGTTGACGCGGCAGGTGGCCAGATCGGGGATGACGTTGTCGGCGATGCCCGCGGCGATCCGCACCACCGACACGACCTCGCGGTACTCCAGGCCCTGGATCACCACCGGGCGCGGCTCCAGCGCGGCGACCGTGGCGAGCCCGCGGACCGCGGCGTGCACCGCGTTCGTCCCCAGCCAGGGCCGGGCGGAGTGGGCGCTGCGGCCGGCGAAGCGCACCTCGGCGGTGAGGTTGCCGAGGCAGCCCACCTGCAGGGTGTTGTCGGTGGGCTCCATCACCACCGCCAGGGCGGTCTCGGCCAGCACCGGCAGCCGGGCCAGCAGGGGGCGCAGCGCGCTGCGGTCGGAGGCGAGCTCCTCGCGCCCGAAGAGCAGGAAGCCGAGGTCGACGGCCCGCTCCGGGCGGGCGGGGTCGGCCCACAGGGCGAGCTCGATGATCACCGCGCACGCGCCCTTCATGTCGGAGGTGCCGAGGCCGACGACGGCGCCGTCCTCGTGGTGGCCGGGGCGGTTGCCCTGGGCGGGCACGGTGTCGAGATGGCCGGCGAGCACCACCAGCGGCCGCCCGCTGCGCGGCGGCACCACCAGCAGCCCGTCGGCGTCGGCGTGCGCCTCGCCCTCGACGCCGGCGAGCACGCCGGCGACGTGCTCGAGGATGCGCTCCTCGTCGCCGCTCTCGGAGGCGATGTCGACCAGCTCCAGGGTGCGCTCGGCGAGCCGCCGGTCCAAGCCGTCCATGGCGGGGGATTGTGCCAGTCAGAGCGGCTCGAGCCGGGCCACCGCCCAGCTCGCCGCCTCGCGCACCACCGGGTCGGGGTCGCCGTCCGCCGCCCGCCGCAGCGGCCCCAGCGCGCCGCGGTCCCCGGC
>JAQBPH010000500.1:0-7407 GCA_028287625.1 Chloroflexota bacterium
CCGCTTCGCCGACCCGCCGGAGCACCTCGGCGTCAAGGTCCTCCGCGGCATGACCCACGACGGCCTCGGCAAGTACCTCAGCGAGGTGATCACCAAGGCGCCGGGGTCGACCGCCGACATCGTCGGCATCCTCAAGGACACGGGCACCGACGTGGTCGTCAACTACCTGCCGGTGGGCAGCGAGACCGCCACCAAGTGGTACACGGAGCAGATCCTCACCGCCGGCTGCGCCATGGTGAACTGCATGCCGGTGTTCATCGCCCGCGAGGAGTACTGGCGCAGGCGCTTCGAGCAGCGGGGCGTCCCGATCATCGGCGACGACATCAAGTCGCAGGTGGGCGCGACCATCATCCACCGGGTGCTCACCCGGCTCTTCCGCGAGCGCGGTGTGAAGCTGGAGAACACCTACCAGCTGAACTTCGGCGGCAACACCGACTTCCTCAACATGCTGGAGCGGGAGCGGCTGATCAGCAAGAAGATCAGCAAGACCAACAGCGTGGTCTCGCAGCTCGACCACCCCATCCCCAAGGACAGCGTCCACATCGGGCCCTCCGACTACGTGCCCTGGCTGAGCGACCGCAAGTGGGCGTACATCCGGCTGGAGGGCCGCTCCTTCGGCGACGTGCCCCTGAACGTGGAGCTCAAGCTCGAGGTCCACGACTCGCCGAACAGCGCGGGCATCGTCATCGACGCGGTGCGCTGCTGCAAGCTCGCCCTCGACACCGGGCAGAGCGGGGCGCTCGACGGCCCCTCCTCGTACTTCATGAAGTCGCCGCCGCACCAGACCTCGGACAACGTCGCCCGCGAGCAGACCGCCGACTTCATCGCCGGGGCCCAGGCGACGCTGCGCCGCCAGGCGGTCCGGGCCGGGCGCCACGAGCCGGAGACGGCCGAGGCCAACGGCAGGCACACCATCGAGCTCGACGAGGCGGTCGTACCGCCGGCGGTCGGCTGACCCACCGGTGGCGGGACCGGTGGTGGCGGCGGGCCGGGAGGGGTTCCCGGTCCGCACGCCGCGGCGGCAGATGCTGCCCTACCACGCCTACCGGGCGGGCGAGGCGGTGGTGCGGATGCTTCCCCACCGCGCCGCCTACGCGCTCGGCAGCGCGCTGGCGGGCACCGTGCTCACCCTGCGCCCCGGGCACTTCGCGGCGCTGCGCTCCAACCTCCGCCACGTCCTCCCCGACGCCGACGAGCGCACCCTGCGCCGGGTGCTGCGGGCCAACGTCCACAACCTGGCGCACTGCTGGGTCGACGTCATGGAGATGGGGCTGCGGGGCGAGAGGATCACCTCCCGCGTGCGTCCCGCCGACACCGAGTACCTGCTCGGGCCCCAGCGGCGCGGTCGGGGCGTGGTCATCGTCTCCCTTCACCTCGGCTCCTGGGAGCTGGGGCTGGCGGCATGGAACCAGCGCTTCGGGCAGATGGCGGTGCTCGCCGAGGTGCTGCGGCCGCAGCCGCTCTTCGACCGCATCGTGGCGGCGCGCAACCGGTTCGGGGTGCAGGTCATCCCCATCGACGTGGCCTCGATGCGCGCCGGCGACTCCCACACCGCCCGGCGGCTGGGGGCGTCGGCGCTGCGCGACGTCTACCGGGTGCTGCGCGCCAACGGCATGGTGGCGATGGCCCTCGACCGCGACCTCGCCGGGAGCGGCGAGCCGATGACCTTCTTCGGGGCGCCCGTGCCCATCCCCGTCGGGGTCGTCGAGATCGCGATCCGCACCGGCGCCGCGATCGTGCCCATCGTGCTGGTGCGCGACGGCGACGACATCATCGGCCAGTGCCACCCCGAGGTGGTCTACGACGCCGCCGCCGAGCGCGGCCCCGAGGTGCGCCGGGTCGCCTCCGAGGTGCTCCGGCTGCTCGAGAGGGTGATCCGCGAGAACCCCGACCAGTGGCACGTGCTCGACGAGCTGTGGCCCGCCGCCCCCGCCGTCAACGGGCGCGCCGCGGCGGTGGCGCCGTGAAGATCTGCCTGGTCTCGCCGTACGACTACACCCATCCGGGTGGGGTGAGCGAGCACGTCCGCCACCTCGCCGCCGAGCTGCGCTCCCGCGACCACCTGGTCACGGTGATGGCGCCGAGCAACGAGGTCGACGACGACAACGACATCCCCGGCTACGTGCGCATCGGCCGCAGCGTGCCGATGCCGGGCAACGGCTCGGTGGCGCGGATCGCGCTGAGCTTCCACCTGGTGCGCCGGGTGCGCCAGCTGCTCGACGCCGAGGGCTTCGACGTCGTCCACTACCACGAGCCGCTGGTGCCGGCGCTGCCGATCACCGTGCTCCGCTTCCACCGCGGCGCCAACGTGGGCACCTTCCACGCCTTCCAGCGCCGCAACCTCGGCTACTACTACGGGCGCCCCTTCCTGAAGCGGTACTTCAAGCGGCTGCACTCCTGCATCGCGGTGAGCGCGCCGGCGCGCGACTTCGTCAGCCGCTACTTCGCGGGCGACTACCACGTCGTCCCCAACGGCATCGACACCTCCCGCTTCCACACCGGGCTCGAGCCGCTCGACGCGCTGCGCACCCCGGGCAGGGCCACCCTGCTCTTCGTCGGCCGGCTGGAGCAGCGCAAGGGGCTGCCGACGCTGCTCGACGCCTACGCCGAGGTGCGCCGCCGCCGCCACGACGTTCGCCTGGTGGTGGTCGGCGACGGCGCGATGCGCTGGGGCTACGAGCGCTACGTCGAGTCCGAGGGCATCCCCGACGTGACCTTCCTCGGTCACGTCGACTCGGCGCTGCTGCCGCGCTGCTACACCTCCGCCGACCTCTTCTGCTCGCCGGCACTGGGCGGCGAGAGCTTCGGCATCGTGCTCCTCGAGGCGATGTCGAGCGGCGTGCCGGTGCTCGCCTCCGACATCCCCGGGTTCCGCCAGGTGATCAGCACCGGGCGGGACGGGCTGCTGCTCCCCCGCGACGAACCCGACGCCTGGGCGCGGGCCATCCTCGACCTGCTCGGCGACCCCGCGGCCTCCCGCGGCCTCGCGGAGCAGGGTCTGCTCACCTCCCGACGGTACGACTGGGCGCGCATCGTCGACGCGGTCCTCGAGGTCTATTCGGAGGCGCGCGCCCGGGCGCGCCTGCACATGGTGGCTGCCGGTGTTCACGACTCGGTTCCAGGACTGGGTTAGGGCCGGCGCCCGCCGCCTGGTCAGGGTGCTCGGCCTCGACCGCGTCAGTCCCAACACGCTCACCGTGACGGGCCTGGTGATCAACGCACTCAGCGGCGTGCTCATCGCCACGGGCCAGCTCATCGTCGGCGGCGTCGTCCTGCTGCTGGCGAGCCTCTTCGACGTCCTCGACGGAGCCGTCGCCCGGGTGACCGGCAAGGTGTACCGCTACGGCGCCTTCCTCGACTCCACCACCGACCGCTACGCCGAGGGCTTCACGTACATCGGGCTGCTCTGGTACTACCTGTTCAACGGCCACCACACCGTCGAGCCGATGCTGGTGATGGCCGCGCTCACCGGCTCGCTGCTGGTGTCGTACGTGCGTGCCCGGGCACAGTCGCTCGGCTTCCTCTGCGACGGCGGCCTGCTCGCCCGGCCCGAGCGGGTGGTGATCACCGTGATCGGCCTCCTGATCCCGCCGCTGCTGCTCCCCGTGCTCTGGATCCTCGCCCTGCTCACCAACATCACCGCGGTGCAGCGCATCTGGTTCGTGTGGCGGCAGTCGCGGCAGACCGCGACGGTGGACTGAATGCGCCGGCTGCACCGCCTGCTCGCCTGGCTGCGCTGGGAGATGACCCGCAGGATCGAGGTGGACGGGGTCATCCGCCTGATCATCCTGGAGCGCTTCCTCAAGGGCTCGGTGCTGCTGGTGGGCGGCATCGTCCTGGTCGCCGCCGGCACCCGGACCGACCTGCACCAGCGGGTCAACGACCTCCAGGTGCAGCTCGCCCTGGAGCCCGGCCGGCACCTCTGGCGGCGCGCGCTCACCTGGGTGCTCGACCGCCTCGGCTCGCATCCCGACGCCATCGGCATCGCCGCCATCCTCTACGGGCTGCTGGAGTGCCTCGAGGGGGTGGGGCTGGTGCTCCGCAGGCGCTGGGCCGAGTACCTGGTGGTGCTCGCCACCTCCGCGTTCCTCCCCCTCGAGATCTCCGAGGTGCTCCGCCGCCCGACCCCGCTGAAGGCGGTCGCACTGCTGGTGAACATCGCCATCGTCGTCTACCTGGTGTGGCGCAAGCGGCTCTTCATGGAGCGGCCGCGGTCCGCCGAGACGGCGGCGGCGTAGGCATACTCCCGCCGTGGACCTGGGACTGCGCGGCCGCGCCGCCTTCGTGGCGGCGTCGAGCCAGGGGATGGGGCGGGCGACCGCCGAGTGCTTCGCCGCCGAGGGTGCCGACGTGGGGATGTGCGCCCGCGGCGCCGAGACGCTGGAGGAGGCGGCGGCCGCGGTGCGCGCCCACGGGGTCCGTGCCGTCGCCCGGGTTGCGGACCTCTCCGACGCCGCCCAGGCGGGCCCGGTCCTGGAGGCGGTGGCCGGCGAGCTGGGCCGGCTCGACGCCCTGGTGGTGAACGCGGGCGGCCCCCCGCCCGGCGTCTTCCGCCAGCTCGACGACGCCGCCTGGCAGCGGGCCCACGACCTGACCCTGATGAGCGCGGTGCGGCTGGTGCGCGCCGCGCTGCCGTGGCTCGAGCGCTCGGACGCGGGGAGCGTGGTGTTCATCTCCTCGTTCTCGATCCGCCAGCCGATCGGAAACCTGGTGCTCAGCAACGCGGTCCGGGCCGCGGTGCTCGGCCTCGCCAAGTCGCTCGCCACCGAGATCGCCCCGGTGCGGGTCAACACGCTGATGCCGGGGATGGTGCGCACCGGTCGCGCGGTGGCGCTGGCACGAGCCCGCGCCACCGAGGGGCACACCGCCGAGGAGGTGATGGAGGCGCAGGCGCAGTCGATCCCGCTGCGCCGCTACGGCGAGCCCGAGGAGTTCGCGCGGGTCGCGGTGTTCCTCTCGTCGCCCGCCGCGTCCTACGTCACCGGCGCGGCCATCCCGGTCGACGGGGGCATCATCCACGCGCCCTAGCGGACTCTGGCGTCAATGGCCTGCGAGCACCAGTCAACCAGCGACCTCGGCAATGAACCGGGCGATCGCGTCAGCGGCTTGGTCGCGAGTCGGACCGGCACCGCGCCGACCGGGCCGTAGGACTGTCCTATCCGCCGCCGCTCGGCGCAGGAACTACTCGACGCTCGCGGCGTCCCGGTGATCGATGTGGTGGAATCTCGACGCCTCCGACAAGTAGCGGACGGCGGCCCCTGGAGGGGTCACCGCGAGGCATGGCACACCGACAGCCAGATAGTCGTAGACCTTTGCAGGAATACGTGATTCGACAGCGCTTGCATCATCGAGGGTCACCACGGCCGCATCCTTCACCGGGCTGACGCCCAAGACGTCGGAGACGGGTGACACCGAGCGCAAAGGGGAAGGCGGCACGCCGTCGCGGAGGGCAAGCAATGGAGCCGGTGGTCCGTCTCTCGCGTCGTGGGAGGACCCGGACCCACGGTCCTGGCCAGGATCGTCCCAACCGGATCACCCCAGCCCGGCAATGTCTAAGCACTTTGACACGTACGATCTGCGCACTTCTCCCTCGACGTGCGGCGAGCGGTGGGTGAGACTACTCCGACGCGGACTGCCTCGGTCCGCCCATTGGCCGTTGCCACCCGAAGATCCTTACGCTGCCGGTGGGATCAGACGACACGATGCCTTCCCACTGGCCGTCGTTGAGGGTGAAATCAACCGCCGGCGTCCCCACCGAAGCCAGGGCGTCCCACTGTGAACAAGGAGGCGGCTTATGTAAACAATGTGCAAGTTACGTAGCCGGTCCTGCCGGACGTTCACGGCCACGATTCGTAACGGAATGTCCGGTATCCTTTCGTCACTTCGGGAGAAACACTATGAGTGGATTTAACCGAATCATCCTCGGAGCCATGATGGTCGGCTTCGCCCTCTTGGCACCGTCTGCCTCCACCGCCTCGGCTGCATCTCCATCCAATACCAGCACCGGCACCGTAGCCACGTCAGGTACCCACCTGGCCGGTACAGCGGTGCCATCGTCGCCCACTCGTCCACTGCCTGCGCCTGCCGGCTGCCCCGCCGGCGCCGTTTGCTTCTACCAGCAGTCGAACGGGGGAACCCTCTGCGGCGTCTTCTACAAGAACGCTCCAGATCTGGGTGGATGCACCAACAACGCGGACTCCGTCTACAACAACGGCGAGCCCTGCGGCGGCTGCCAAGACGTGGGCCTGTACTGGGGATCTGGGTACCAAGGCGCCTGGTACTGCCTGCCCATGAAGAGCTACCTGCTCTACATGGAGCAGAACAGCTTCTCCCGCGTGGGAACGTCCGCACAGGGGCTCAACCAGCAAATGAAGAACAACGTGGCTTCCGCCAAGTGGCTCAGCTGCTAGCCAGATCGTTGGCGTAATGCCAGATGCCTTCAAGGAGCCTCTTACAGAGAGCCGGGTCGATCAACGTTCGCAGTTGGACCAGTTGGCCTGGGATGAAACTGTGGGTGGCAAGCCGAAACCGCCTTGCCACCTCCTTCTCCAGTCCCGGTGTGGGCGGCAACTTTGGGCAACAGGTTCGGCTGGAGGATCAGCGACGCCTCCACCGTTCCCGGCTGGTCGAGCCGCGGCTGCTGATGATGGGCGCATAGGAGGGCCGAAAGGACCGACAGCGGAGGTGCGTACTAGAAGTGGCCCCTCCTGCAGGTCGCGGCTTCAGATCAGACACCACGAGCCTGTCAGGGGGGGACCTACCTCCGGTTGATGAGGACGACGGGCCTCCGGTCCTGCTCGGAGACCTGTGCACCTTTCGTGATCAGCCCTGCGCACTATTCATACGCCTACAACGTGTAGTTCTCTCCTAATCGATGCGGATCCGAACGTCCGTACCCCCATCGGGCTTCCCCAAAATCGACCCTTCCTCGAACGAACTCATCCTACCCCCAGGGTCGGACGCGGGTTCTCGTCGCTCAATGGGTAGCCGAGTCGGCTCCGCTCCCAGCCCATGTCGGTCCACTTCTGCCGAATACCGCCGTGGACCTCATGTGCACCGGTGTGCGGTGTCCAACAGATCGAGCCGCCCTGGAAGCGATTAAAAGCGGCCGTCATGGTGACCAGTCATGGGCGTCGGCGTCTCGTCATCCTGGTGGCGGCCAACAGCAGGTTGAGGTCGGCGCATCCGGCCCCCTCAGCGTCTCAATTGCGAGGGCACTGTGCCAATCCTGGCGCCGGATTCACGGTCGTCTTCATGTCGGAGGCAGACATGAAGCCCCAGCCATGGTGGCCGTGCTGGCCGACGTCACCCTGGGTCCAGTACCAGATGTCGTTGTCGCCGCGGTGGACCTGGCCGTGCTGCCAGCAGTTGAACCAGCTGTACGTGGTCAGCATGATGCCGCTCACC